>JBDSAM010000327.1:0-3065 GCA_039922135.1 Blastocatellia bacterium | reverse complement strand
GACGTTTATTTTTGACGCAACATTCACGATCCTCCGGCGCATCTCGCGCGGAGAGAAGTTGTACGAAGCCCACCGTTCGCATTTGTACCAGCGTCTGGTCATTGCCGGGCAAAGCCATCGCCGCGTTTCGCTGACGTATTATGGGTTGAGCCTGTTGCTGGGTGCGGGCGGTGCGGCGTACACATTCGCGGGCGATTGGACGCGCGTGTTAATTGTGGCCGCTGCGACTGGTTTGCTTGCGGCATTCACAATTTATGTTTACTGGTACGAGGCGGCGCAGGAACGCGCGAAATCACCGTATGCGGCGGAAGCCACCGTCGAAGCCATTGAAGGTTGAGCCGTAAAGTTGGGCAATGAAAGGGAGAGGAATTACGTGGCGGAACAGAAGCTTTATTTGGTGACCGGTGGCGCCGGATTTATCGGGTCGCATATTGCTGAAGCCCTGGTCAAACGCGGCGATCGCGTGCGTGTGCTGGACAACCTGTCAACGGGCAAGCGCGAAAACCTGGCTCACATAGCGGGCGAGATCGAATTCATCGAAGGCGATATCCGCGATTACGACATCACCCGCCGCGCGATGCAAGACGTCAATATCGTCTTTCACGAAGCCGCGATTCCTTCGGTGCCGCGCTCAGTCAAAGACCCGCAATTGAACCACGAGAACAACGTCAATGGCACATTCAACGTGTTGATGGCGGCGCGCGATGCCGGGGTCAAACGGGTGGTCTTCGCGGCTTCCAGTTCTGCATATGGCGAAACCGAAGTTTTGCCAAAGCAAGAAGAGATGCTGCCCAGCCCGTTGTCGCCTTATGCCGTGGCCAAGCTGGTGGGCGAATTTTATTGCCAGGTCTTCACGCGCGCTTACGGCTTGGAGACGGTTTCTCTGCGATACTTCAACGTCTTTGGCCCGCGGCAGGATCCTTCGTCGCCTTATTCGGGCGTGATCTCCAAATTCATCGCCACATTGCTCGATGGCCACGCGCCAGTGATTTATGGCGATGGCGAACAGTCCCGTGATTTCACCTATATTGATAATGTCGTCGCCGCGAACTTGCGTGCCGCCGAAGCGCCCGCCGCCGTCGGAGAAGTGATGAACCTGGGATTGTGCGAACGCACCACGCTCAATCAGCTGCTGGATGAATTGCAGCGGATCATTGGCACCAGCCTCGCGCCACAGTATGAAGACGCGCGTACGGGCGACATTCGCCATTCGCTGGCCGACATTACGCGAGCCGAAGAGTTGCTTGGTTATCGCCCAGCGGTTGGCCTAGCCGAAGGGCTGCGCCGGACGGTCGAATGGTATCGAGATAAACAGGACTGAGCATTGAGTGCTGAGGACTGAGCCAGACTGTTTACTTAGTCCTCAGTCATTTCAGCTTTTAGCTTCTTCGTCATTCCCAGCGTCAGCGGTTCATAGCCTACTTCTTCCCAAAACTTTCTGGCCGTTTCATTGACGTGAAGCACATGTAATCCGGCGGAGGCAATCCCTTGCGCGCCCAGCCATTGTTCGGCGGCAGTGACCAGCATTCGCCCAATTTTCAATCGGCGTGCATGAGGGTGAACGTACACGCCCGCGATGTATCCCCCGGCGGAGTCAACGTTCGGACGCGGGCGGCGCAACAGTAGATTGATTGCCGCGCGTGCCGTCTGCTCAATGCGATCCATCAGCCATCGAGCCATGCCCAATTCACCCTGTGTTAACGGCCGCCCTTGAACGACGACTTTGATGTAGCCAATCACGTCCCCGGCCCTTTCAGCGACGAAGAATTGGTTGCTGGGCCGCCGGATCTGTTTGCGTACCTCGTCCGCGCTGGCAGCCCAGACGGTTAACTCTCCCATCGTTTCGTTGAGCGATTTTTCGTATTCCAGCAATTGCCGCGCAAGCGATGCCAACGCCTCAGCATCAGCAGTGCGGGCGACGCGAATCCGGATCGAATTGGGAGCAGGGGAATTCATTTAGGGTTCGAGAAATTATCAGTGCGAATGCATCAAAGATGCGTTGCTTGACCGTCCGCGAAAGCATACGCGATAATCGCCGCCGGTTTAAGCTCCTTCCCCAAACTATCGAAAAATCCAATGTTCAAGCCATTTTTCACAGTCTTTGCTGTTGTTGTGTTGTCTTTGTCGGCGCCAGCCGCCGGACAAAAGCCCGCATCTTATGGCCCTGTGGTCAGCGCTTTCCTGAGCGGTCTGGACGAAGAGATGGCCGAGTTGGAGTTTATGATTCGGCATCGAGAGATCAGCCGCGATGACTATGAACGGACAAAACAACGGCTTGCAGTGCGGCGGCGATTCATCGAACGCACCGCCGCGCGCCGCCGCGAAGACCGCGTGCCGGAATTGCAGGTGCTTGCGGATGACGAACTGGACGCGCTAGTTCCTGGAGGTGAGTTGCCTCCGGATGAATTGCAAGTTGGCGCGCAGGTAGGTGGAAGCTGGAAACTGGTTGCTATTGAACGCATTCGCAATCGTTTCTTCGTGTTCGAAAAACTGCCGCAGATGGAAGTGATCAGTGTTGTACCTGAACGCAAGTTAGGCCGCGAAATTGATCTGCGCGATGTGATCGAAACAATCATCGTGCGCGAAGAGCCGGGAGAAAAAAGCCAAGCCGCCGGGCAAAGCATTGCCGAGACGGCATTCCCGCCGCCCAGGCCCGCTGCCGGCAGTGCGGAATCCGCACCGTCTGTCACGGCTGAACCACGCGGACGCGACCCGCGTCTGCTGCACATCTATCTGCCGGAATACACAGACAAAGCTCGTGAGAAAAGAATTGAAGGCGAACTGGTCGTGCGTGCTCTGTTACAACGTGATGGGAAGATCAAAAACATCAAAGTCGAAAAGGGTTTGGGATACGGTCTGGACGACCGGGCTGTGACCGCCGTCAAACGTCTGGGCTTCCTGCCGGCCGAACAGAATGGCCACGAAGTGGACGCCATAACTCAAATCGTCTTTAATTTCAGAGCGGAGAAAGTGACGGTTCATTTGGCCGGATTGGGCGTGGCGGAATCCGCAAAAGGAGCGAAGTAGTGAAGCTGCCTGTTCACGCTGCGGCAAGCATAACGAAA
>JBDSAM010000326.1:0-3615 GCA_039922135.1 Blastocatellia bacterium | reverse complement strand
GGGAAGGCAAAATCGTCACCAAGTCCGTCAGTTTTACCAAGGGCGTGACCACGAAGACCGATCTTGAATATCTGGGAAAACTGCCTGCCGACGACGTGAGAAATTGGGTTCAGGGCCGGTTCGCATTGGAGATTACCGCGCTGCCGCTTGATCAAAAACGCTCTCAGCTTTTGATCGTGGCCAATATTCAGGGGCGCATTGCCGATGTGCTGAATCCCAATAAGTGGATTGACTGTCAGTCAAACGGACGATTGGAAGACGAGGTCTTGCGCGGGCTGGCGGGCAAAATTCTGGGCATTGATCTAAGTTTGAAAGGCAATAACCGCCGCCGTCTTCTGACCTGCGAATACTGACCCCTGCGCTAATGATGATTTACTGATTATGCGGACACGATTCCTATTCGCCATCATCTGTTTATTGCTCGCTGCCCCGGTGGCGTGGGCGCAGAGCACTGCCACTGAGCAGGCTCCCCCCGATGAACAGAACGAAACGATGCGCGATACCTTCAAGCGCATGCAGATCAAGCGCGAAGAGGACGAGCATAAGAAGATCGTTGGCAAAGGTGCACAGATCAAAGAAGACATTCAAGCTTTGACCAGGGAAGCTATAGGCGGACGCTTGCCACACGCGGCGGAAAAGCGGCTCAAGGAGGTTGAAAAATCCGCCAAACAGATTCGTTCTGGATCAGGCGGTTCGCAAGACGATCCGCTTGAATCGCCGCCCGACAATCTGGCCGATGCCTTGAAGCGGCTGGACGACGTTAGCACAAAGCTGAATGATCATTTGGCTAAAACATCGCGCCGGATGATTTCGATCGCTGTTGTGGAAGATGCAACAGAAATTATTCAACTGGTCAAAATTCTTCGCAGTTATCTCAACTGACAGCTTCTACATTTGCCCAAGGAACGCTAGGAGAAGATGTGATGCGTTGTAGATTCGCCATCTTGCTGCTGTTGGCTTTTGGCTTTGCGCTGGTTACTGCCAATGCGCGCCAACAAGACCCACCGATAAAAATCCAGGATCCAAAACAAAAACCCGAAGCTGAGTCTCTACCGCAGGAAGAGACGATCACCTTCGACACCAATCTAGTGATGGTCAACGTGACGATCACGGACGATAAGGATCGTTATGTGGGTGGACTGAAGCGCGAAGACTTCAGCCTCTTCGAAGATAAATCACGGCAGAAGATCGTTAATTTTAGTTACGACGAAAATCCATTCACGGTCGTCATTCTGCTGGATGTCAGTTTGAGCATGCAGAACAAACTGTCATTGGCGCGCGGGGCCTGCGCCAACTTCGTGAATGGACTGCGTGACGGCGATACATTCGCCATCTACAGTTTTGGCGGAATGAAGGTCAAGATCCTGCAGGACTTTACAGAGGTACGCGACGTTCCAGATTCGGTCTGGGATATGAAAGCCGATGGCGAAACGCCGCTGTACGATGCCATTGCCAAGGCCGCTGATGCTTTGGCAAAACGGCCTGAACGTCGCCGCGCAATTCTGATCGTCTCCGATGGCGCTGATACAACAAGTAAAGCCACGCTGGATCAGGCACTGCGAAGGTCATTGACCGCGCAGGCTTCGGTTTACGCTGTGGATATGACCGATGCGGCAGTTTACGGTCATCAGGCGCGTGACAACGGCGCTGATGTAATGAAAGAAGTCGCGGCCAAGACCGGCGGCAAGTTCTTTCGCACCGCTGGCGGCAGCAAGCTTCGCGATGCCTTTGCCAGCACGATCGAAGAACTGCGCCATCAGTACACGCTGACGTATGAATCGAACAATGAACGGTATGACGGCCGCTGGCGCGCAATTGAAGTAAAATTGGCCAAGCCACAATTCAATGTCCGCGCCAGACAGGGGTATTACGCCCGAAAGCAAAAGGGTTGAACGGCTGGTTGCAGTCAGAAAACAAATAAGGCGAATGCGTATTCAACCGCATTCGCCTTATTTGTTTTGGTCAAACGATCTTTTGATTACAGGTGATTACAGGCGGATGATTTTGCCGTCAAATCGTTCGTCGCGCAGGTCTCGAGTGGCGTTGCGCGTGTCCACGACCAGCTTGGCTTGTTCGGCGATCCATCCATAATCAATGTTGCTGTGATTAGTGACGATGACAACACAATCAGCCTCGGCAATAACTTCGGCGCTTAGCGCAATGCCGCTCAAGTGTTGGCCATTGCCTTCCAGATGAACCTCAAGAACATACGGATCGTGAAAGCTGACCTCAGCGCCCAGAGCCTGTAACTTCTCGATGATGGCCAGCGCTGGGCTTTCACGCATATCGTCAATGTCGCGTTTGTAGGCTACACCCATAATCAGCATCTTCGATCCGTTGACCGGTTTGCGGTGGCTGTTCAGGCCTTTGGTGATCAATTCGACGACGTGTTCCGGCATGCGCGAATTGACTTCTTCAGCCAGCGAAATAAAACGGGCTTCGAAACCGTGCATCCGCGCCTTCCAGGACAGGTAATGCGGATCTAGGGGGATGCAATGTCCGCCAATTCCAGGCCCCGGATAAAAGGGCATAAACCCGAATGGCTTGGTCGCTGCTGCTGCAATCACTTCCCAGGTATCAATGCCCAATGTGTGGCAAAGCATCGCCAGTTCATTGACTAGGCCAATGTTGACTGCACGAAACGTGTTTTCCAGCAGCTTGCAACATTCGGCTACGCGCGCCGAACTGACAGGATGAACTTTGTCCACGATCTGGCTGTAAGCCGCTGCCGCCACATCGGCGCTGACTTGCGTCACTCCACCGACGACTTTGGTGATGTTTTTGGTGTTGAAATTTGCGTTGCCTGGGTCAACTCGTTCGGGCGAAAAGGCCAGGAAGTAATCCTCATCCAGCTTCATTCCTGTTTCATCGAACATTGGTTTCAGGACTTCATCGGTTGTGCCCGGATAGGTTGTGGATTCCAGGATGATAAGTTGGCCGGGCCGCAACGTCGCTTGAATCTTTTCTGACGCGGCAAGGATGAAAGAGACGTCTGGCTCTTTGGTTTTGCGCAGCGGTGTCGGCACGCAGATGATGATGATGTCTTGATCTTTAAGCGCGTTGAAATCGGTTGTGGCGCTTAGTTTCTTCGACGCGACCATGTCGGCGACGTGCGCTGTAGGAACATCCGGAATATAGGATTCACCGCGGTTGACAGTGTCGGCCTTGCGCGCATCTACCTCAAAGCCCACGGACTCAAATCCGCAGCTCGCAAATTCCACCACCAGCGGCAGCCCTACATAACCCAACCCGATGACGCCAACGCGCGCCGTGCGCGCAGCAATTTTTTCCAGCAGTAAATGTTTATTATTCGCCACAGCAATATTCCTTTTTCGACGTAAATTCAGGTGACTCACTTGGGGAAGGGATCAGTTTGAATGGTTCAAGGTCTGAAGATTCGTATCATCTTTGAAGTATCAGAAGCAGGGACTAACCGGTTTTACAACGTTATTGGGGTACGGCTCAAGCCCTTTTTTAATTTTTTTGTTGCGTTGACCTAATCGCGAGACGCGTGGTAGGGTGCGCCTTCCATTCGGACAAGCTCTTTGCAATTGCCTTCAGGTGCCTGCTGTCAAAAGTTGTAACAGTGACAGTGGGAGAATAGGGAAGCGGGTG
>JBDSAM010000325.1:0-6264 GCA_039922135.1 Blastocatellia bacterium | reverse complement strand
AATGTACGCGCTGCGATTTCCGTTGATGGTTCCCAGCGCCTTGCTGCGGGTGTAGTTGAAGTTGAACGTCAGCCCGTGTGCGAGGCGCTGCTGGACGGACAACTGCAAGGCGTTGTAGTTCGATTGCCCAACGTCGCCGTAAACATCCGAGACGCCGTTGTACTGCGGGAACGGGCGCAACGACTGAGCGATTGTCCCAACGAACGTGGGGAACGGCAGCTTGACGCCCGGCACAATCGCCTGCGCCGCCGTAATGTTGGCGGCGGTCGCTGTTTGGGTCAGCAGATTCCCCAAAACTAAATATTTGGGATCTAACTGATTTGAATAGATGCCGCGTCCGCCGCCGCGCAATTGTTTGCCGTTGCTGCCCACATAAGCGGCAGTCAGGACTAACGAATTAGTGATCGAGCGCTGCACCGAGAGGTTCCAATTCTGATAGCGGGGCGGTTGGCTGTTTGGGTCACCATAGGTCACGCTGCCGCCCGATCCCGTTCCGTTGAAGCCGGTCTGATAGGTCTGGTCGTAGATTGGCCCTTTGGCGTAAGCCGGGATGCCGCTTTCCCAGAATAGCGCCGGAGTGAATGAGCCATTCGGGCTGACGATCGGCGCGTTGGCGTTGATTCCCGTCAAGCCCGTACCGATGCGCGCGCCGTCACGGCCACCGACCGCGCCGCTGCGCGAATACATCATCCCGTAGCCGCCGCGCACCACCGTCTTGTCATTTAGGCTGTAAGCAAATCCGACGCGCGGGCCGAACGCCTTGTAATACGTGTTGATGATCTGATCGCAGTGACAGCTAATGGCATCCGGCGCGTAGTTACCGCCGAACCGCAAGGCTCCGGGAATTCCACCGGCTGCCGGATTGGGAGCGGTGATGTCCAGGAAAGTAAAGTGGGCATCCCTTTCGGTGTAAGGCAGCATGATGTCGTGGCGCAACCCCAGATTCACGGTCAGGCGCGAATTCACTTTGTAGTCATCCGCCGCCCACCAGGAATAGCCGCTGAACTGGGCGTAGGTCAGGACAATCGAATCCTCGTTGACGGTTGCTGAATTCAGAGCGCCCAGCAAATAACTGGCATACGCGTTACCAGTACCGCTCAGCAGTCCGCCGGTAGCATTGAAGCCAGCCGTCTGTAAATTGCTGAAGTTCGTGGTCAGCAGACTTCCGGTGTCGTTGGTTTTTGTATGGTCAACTGTATGTTGGTATTGGAAACCGAATTTGAACGAATGCTTGTTCTTCACCCACAACACGCTGTCCTGGAAGGTGTAGTTGTAGTTGTTATCTTCAAAGTCCCTGGAACCCGTGCCGCGCCAGCCTGCGGGAGCGTTAGGTCCCGCAAAAGCCGCCTCCAGGAAAGCGTCGCTGGCGTCACCGGCAGGCAAACCCTTGAGGCCGGACTTGGTGGACCACTTATCCACAGAGGTGACGGTTGTGATAGGAACAAAGAGATGCTGAAAGCCGAAGCTAAACGAGTTGACCAGAGTGGGGCTGATGGTCCAACTGTGCTTTGCCTGAAACACCGTCGGAATTTCCTCAACCAGGCGCGTGTCCGTGTAGGGCAGCGGCAAGGCAGTTTGAGGAGTGCCGGAACTGATTTCTCTGAATGGCCCGGGCTGGCTTCTCTTGCCGTGGGTATAGAGTCCCGACAGACGCTGATTCGCCGTCAGGTTGTAGTCCACTTTGGCGTTGAAGCTATCGTTGTTGTACGCAACCGGAACCTGTCCCAGGTAATTGTTCGCGATGCCGGTCGTGGTCGGCGTGGGCAAGAGCGACTGATAGATTTTCGAGATTGCTGATATACGGTTCGCGGGAATGATGTTTCCCGCGAACGCTGTTCGCGAGAAGCCTCCGGGAACGGCAACCGTCGTCAGCGGGTCGTAGATTGCCACCGGCAATTCGCTGAAATCTCCAACTCGCTCTTTTAGCGTCGGGATGGACACGAACTGCGTCGGGCTGGTCACGCGATAGCGCCACCCGTCGTAGGAGAAAAAGAAGAATGCTTTTTTCTTGACGATCGGGCCTCCAAGGGTGAAACCGAATTCGTTTTGATGCTCGACCGGACGAATGGCCGGGAAGAAGCCTTTGGCATCCAAGACGGTGTTGCGTAAGTACTCGAACCCCGAGCCGTGAAACTGGCTTTTCCCGGATTTGATCGTGTAATTCTCCGAACCTTGTCCGTTGAACTCCACTCCCGTGCCGCTGGTTTCCACTTGGAACTGCTCGACGGCTTCGACCGAAACCGACAGGCTGATTGTGCGGCCCTCGCCTTGCTGAATCGGGTCGGTGATGGGCACGCCCTCAACATAAACATCTTTAGAAAACCCTTGCGCGCCGTTGATCGTTCCCCAGCGATTCCCTTCAGAGACTCCAGGCAACAGGAAAATGAATGCGCCGGGATTTCTGGGGCCTTGGCCAATGCCGGAGCCGGCAACCGCAGTGCCCATCGCCAGCGGCAACGCGGTGTATAGCTCATTGCGGATCGTCGTCCCAAGCCGGGCATCGGTTGTATTCAATTGTGCGGGAGCCTCTGAAACGGTGACGGTTTCGCTGACGTTGCCGACCCTCAGCGCCAGATTGACGCCGACACTGCCCAGAGCGTCCACGATGACCTTCTCTTGAATCAAGGTCAGAAAGCCAGTGGCTGAAACCACCACCTTGTACTCGCCGGGCGGCAATGGGGTGATGACATACAGACCAGCGTCATTAGTCTTTCTGGTAGTCTCGATCTTGGTGGCGACATTCGTGGCAATCACGGTCGCTCCCGGAACGACTGCGCCTCCAGCATCGGTGATCGTTCCCTGGATGGATCCGCCGCCAGTCTGTGCCTTCACATTGTTCACACTGATGGTCGCGCTGAGCGCGCAAACCAAAACTACGATTAGGGCCAGCACTTTATTCACATTCTTGGCATTCATTTTTTCTCCTTTTTCCGCGCGATAGACCGCAAGACAATTCCTTCGCCCAAGGTAAAGGAATAGAGAAGCCAATGACGCTCATACAAAAGTTTTTGTACGAACCATTGACGCCACACTTGAATCCCAGCAAAGCCAGCTTTGTATTTGTTTGAAAGACAGATGCTCGAACCCGGCTTGTCTTGCGGCTGCCCTCGGTTTTGAGGATGGAAGAGCAGCAGAGGCCGACATCAAAAACACTTCTTCGCCGGAAGGTTTGATCCAGCCTGCCAACCTGTATGCGGGGCCGTATGCTGATTTGACCAGCAATGATGACGAGTCTTAATATGCCTCTGCTCAAGTTCCATCAATAAGTCGCGTCTAAAAAATTTCCAAAAGAAATCTAAAATCAGGGGTAAGTCCTTGAAACCGCATCAGCTTTACAAGTTCGAATCATTTTGTCTGGATGCCACATCCAAAGTGCTTTTGAGGGATGGCCAGACGGTTGCTATGACGCGCAAGGCGGTCGAGACGCTGT
Organism: Blastocatellia bacterium; assembly: GCA_039922135.1. Lineage (GTDB taxonomy): Bacteria > Acidobacteriota > Blastocatellia > RBC074 > RBC074 > RBC074. The sequence continues at coordinate 2,834 of JBDSAM010000325.1, read as the reverse complement.
TAGTGTTGGTTGAGAACTCTGGGCAGGTGGTACCCAAAGAGGAATTGTTGACCGCGATCTGGCCTGATCGCGTGGTGGACGAAGCCAACCTGACGCAGAACATCGCCATGGTGCGGCGCGCGTTGGGAGCCGAACGCGGGACGCCGGCCTACATCGAAACTTTTCCAGGACGAGGCTACAGATTGCTCGGTCCCGTAACGCCAGATGTGCCTGACGCGCCGGCTGCGGTTGGCGATAATGGAATCGCCGCTGAATTGAATGGCGCTCACACTGCTGCTCCGCCAGCCAACCTCTTGCCGGATGTTGTCTTCCCAGAGCCTGCTTCTGGGGCCGCTCAAATTCCCTCTCCATCAATTTCGCCATCGCGGCGTTCCATCAAAATGGTCTGGTTGGCACTGGCTTTGGCGGCGTTGGCGGCTGTTGCCGTGGGCTGGTTTGGTTGGCCCAGGAATGCTCGCTCGTCAGAGACGATGTTTCGCGTTTCGCCGTTCACGCGCTTGCCGGGGAAAGAGCTGCAACCGGCGCTTTCGCCCGATGGCCGGCGCGTGGCGTTCCTGTGGGATCAGAGCAACGGCCAGCCGCCCGACATCCGCATTCAGATAGTGGGCGAAAACTCACCCATGCGGGTCACGCGCACAGAGGGACATTACAGCAGTCCGGCTTGGTCGCCCGATGGCCGCGCGCTGGCGTTTCTGCGAATCGAAAGGTCTGCGACCCAGGTATTAATCGCATCCATTGAACAAAGCAGTGGTGAACAAGGCAATGGCGAACAAGGCAATGGCGAACAAGGAGGCGAAAAAAACGGCACTGAAGGAAAAAATGCCGAGCGGTTGGTCGCAAGCTTCACGCCGCCGAACTACGGCTTTCAGTATCGTCTGCTGGATTGGTCGCCGGATGGGCAGTGGCTGGCCGTTTCGCATCCTGATTCACCCGACAAACCGAATGGGCTGTTTCTGGTCAACGTCGCCACGGGCGAGAGGCGACTGCTGACCAAACCGGAAGCTATGGTTGGCGGCGATATGGATCCGCGCTTTTCGCCGGATGGGCGTGTGGTGACATTCGTCCGGCACATTCACCGTTCGCACCAGGAAGTCTATTCCGTCCCGATTACCGGCGGCGCGCCTCAAGCCTTGACAGCCGATGCCAGACAGATCAGCGGACACGACTGGCTGCGCAATAGCAATGGGGGCAATGGGACTGGGAACGGGATCGTTTTTGCTTCGGATCGCGGCGGCGAATTCAGGCTGTGGAAGATACCCGCCGGTCAGGCGAATCCTGAAAAAAATCCGCAAGCCTTGGGTATCTACGCCGAATTCCCGATTGAGTTGTCGCTGGCCCGTGCATCATCCACGCTCGCCTACTCTGTCCAGCAGCAGGATCGCAACATCTGGCGGCTGGATTTGAAAGAGAAGCGGTGGACGCGCGTCATTGCCTCATCAGCGCAGGACGCCTCGCCGCAGTATTCGCCCGTCGGCGATAGAATCTGCTTCCGCTCCGACCGTTCAGGCGAAGAGCAACTCTGGATCAGCGATGCTGAGGGCAGCAACCAAACTCAAATCACCAAAGGCGCGCTGTATCCCTCCGTTGGCCATTGGTCCCCGGACGGACATCGCATAGTTTTCAACAACGCCCGCACCGGAGAGATTCATTTCGCTATTCAGGAATCCGATGGCAGCAAAGCAGGCTGGACGATTCGCTCGACGGGCGTCGCCGGCGTCCACCCAGTCTTTTCTCCTGACGGCCAATGGGTTTATGCCGGAACCTTGAGCAGCATTATCAAGCTGCCGACGGCGGGCGGCGAGGCTTCGGAAATGGTCAAAACACGCGCGATTTCGCTGAGCGTTTCCCCAGATGGCAAGCTGATTTATTTTATGCGCGATGGCAATGACAGCCTGTTATGGCAGGCGCGCACGGACACCGGCGAGTTCACCAAAGCGTTGGACGGCGTGCTGCCCAAATGCACAAGCTGCTGGGCCGTTGAACAAGATGGAATTTATTACCTTGGAAGCGGCAAACAATCCTTTGACACTCAGGCCATCTACTTCCACGATTTTGCTACGGGGCGTGACCGCGAAATCACTAAATACCCTGAACCGCTAGCGCCAATGGGCAGCGGCCCGTTTTCACTCTCACCCGATCTGCGCAGCCTGCTCTGTGTGCGGGTTGACCCTTCCAACAGCGACATCATGCGCGTCGAGCCGTTCAGATAATCGGATCAGTACCGGGCGAGTGGAATCGCGAGGCGCACATAATCGAATCACCCGGTCGCTACCGCTCCCGGTACTGATCCAGCAGCTTGCCGAGCGCCTGTTCGCTGATTTGCAGCACCGTGCCGTGACGGTGCCCTTTCGGAAAAGAGACTTTGGCCGATACGTCCTGCCATTGTTTCAGGTCTTTCGATTCCAGCGCGCCGTAATATTGCGGGTTGTGATAATGATCGAAATAAATCAGCCAGCGGTCACCGATTTTCGCGGCTGAAGGGCCTTCGACCCAATCGCCACGGCGACGACGTAGCGGCCAAAGACGGTGCGTGACAGCACCGCCTGGCCGATGATGACGACCAGCACCGCCAGCACGAACGGCAGCGGCACGCCGAGGAGCGACGCCTCGGCGATGACCTCGACGCGCGCGCCGAGGTACTGGGTCTGCGAGCGGGTGACGAGGTAGGCCGCCCCGCGCGCCATTTCCAGCATGCCGAGCGTGACGATGAACGATGGCAGGCGCCAACGCAGCATCACTGCCGCGTTGAGCGCTCCGATGGCGACTGCGGTGCCCACGCAGGCGAGCATCGCCAGCGGCAGGGGCAGGCCCCCCTGCACCAGCGCCACCCCGAG
>JBDSAM010000324.1:0-5257 GCA_039922135.1 Blastocatellia bacterium | reverse complement strand
CGGCGGGCACTTCGGCGTCGCCTTCAAAGACCGAAAACCACAGCCGGACAGGATCAATCTTGTATTCATCAACCAGCAATTCCCAGGCGAACTTGATGGCGTCTTCCTTGAAATAGTCGCCGAAGGAGAAGTTCCCGAGCATCTCGAAAAACGTATGATGGCGCGCCGTCTTGCCGACTTCGTCCAGATCGTTGTGTTTGCCGCCTGCGCGAATGCACTTCTGCGATGAAGTTGCACGTTTGTAATCGCGCGTTTCTGCGCCGATAAAGACGTCTTTGAACTGATTCATTCCCGCGTTGGTAAACAACAACGTCGGGTCGTTGGCGGGCAGCAAAGGCGACGATTTGACGATTTTGTGCCCATGATTGGCAAAATAATTCAGGAAAATGCTTCGTACTTCGTTTCCGGTCATAACAGTATTGGCCCTGGTAGATGGTATTGTTTGGGTCGAATTTGAGAAAGCTTGGACTGTACCGACGGCATTTTGCTTTGTCAAATTTGGGGATTCGTCGCTCGCATTGCCGGAATTTGCCAGCCATCTTGTATCCGCGGCGCGTCTTTGCTTCAATTTTCACGGCCATTTTGATTCGGAAACGGAATGGTCAAATGGTTCACTTTCCGACTTAAGCAAGGAGAAATTATGTCGAACAAGGATGCCTTTACCGAACGCGAACATAGTATTGAAGAAGCGTATTTCAAGAAGAAAGACCAGGAATTGCTGGATCAATTGCATCAGCAAAAAGCGCTGAAAACAGAACGCCAGCAAATGGCTGAAGCAATCGGCGTCAATGATCAGGATTTGTTGGGCGCATTACAAGACATTGGCTTTCACTTGGACACGGTGCAGTTGCTCCACATTGTCCCAATGGTACAGGTCGCCTGGGCGCAAGACGGTATTGCTGATATCGAGCGCGAACGAATCTTAAAATTCGCGCACATCCGGGGCATTAATCCTGGCAGCAACGCCTACCAACAACTCACGCAATTGCTGACCACAAAACCATCAAAGGCCTTTTTTGAAAACACGCTGCGCGCTATCAGCTTGGTGATGGCCACATTACCGCCAGCCGAGCGCGAAGCCAGCCAGAAAGACCTAATTAATTACTGCACTCAGATCGCCTCTTCGATCGGCAGAAGACTTTTGGGATTGCCGGAAACGACTAAAGAAGAGCGGGAAGTGATTCAACACATTGCAGAAGAGATAAGCCGTGGGCGTGAAGGAACTGTGCGGCAGGTAGTGGGCGGCTAACTAATACAATTTTCACCCACGAAGCGACACGAAGAAGCACGAATCTAGGAAACAATTTAACCGGCGTCTTCTATCTTCTTCGTGCAGCTTGGTGGGTGAAGTCTTGCTCTCTTGAACAGCTTAAATCAGCTTTGTTTTGCGAATCGGCAGTTCGCGAATGCGTTTGCCCGTCGCGGCAAAGATCGCATTACAGATTGCCGGGGCCATCGGCGGCACGCCCGGTTCACCCACACCCGCTGGTGGCGCATCGCTGGGAATAATGTGAATGTGCGTTTCCAACGGCGATTCCTGAATGCGAGCAACCTGATAATCGTGGAAGTTCGATTGCTGAATCTCACCTTTTGAAGCCGTAATTTCGCTCATCATCGCGATGCTGGTGCCGAAGACCGCAGCCCCTTCGAATTGCGACCTCACGCGATCGGGGTTGATTACTGTGCCCACATCCACTGCCATATCCACGCGCGGAATGCGGATTTTGCCTTTGTCGTCCACTTCGATTTCGACCACCGTGGCAACATAGCTCAAAAAGCTGCGATGCGCCGCAATGCCCAGAGCGCGCCCTTTCGTCGGCTTCTTATTTGCCCAACCCGACCGCTCGGCGGCGACCTCGATTACGCGACGTAACCTGCCGATATCCAGCGGAAACTTTTCGGCCATCGGCCCCTTGGCACCCAAATCTACTTTGCGCGCCGGACCCAACAGTTCCAGCAGGTATTCCACCGAATCGCGCTTGGCCATCTGCGCCAGTTCGTCCGCAAACGAATGCACGGCAAAGGCGTGGTAGATGTTCGACACCGAACGCAGCCAGCCAATGCGCACAGGATTTTTGGCCGGGCCATTTTCCGCACGATGATTCGCCAGGTTGAAGGGCACATCCGTCCAGCCCATATCCATTTCGAAACCCTGCCCGTAATTGGCCGCCGGGTTGAAAGTCGAACCAATGCTGGGGAAGGCTCTGCGTTGCAACCACGCAGTCGGCTTGCCTTTGTCGTCAACCGCCGCCTTCATATACATCGCCGCGACTGAATGGTAGTAATCGAAGCGGATGTCATCTTCGCGGCTCCACGTCACCTTGACCGGCTTGCCAACACTCTTCGAAAGGATAGCCGCTTCCGCCACGTAATCCGGTTTGGACTTTCGCCCGAAACCGCCGCCCAGCAGCGTAACGTGACATTCGACGTCTTTCTTATCAATGCCCAACGCGGCGGCCACGGTGTCCTGCACGGCTTGCGGGTTCTGCGTCGCAGCGTAAATCACCGCTTTGCCGTCTTTGAATTCAGCCACGGCTGCAGGCGGTTCCATAGGCGCATGCGACAGCATTGGGACGTAATATTCCGCCTCGATGATTTTGCCGCCCTTTGCGAATTCGGCGTCCACATCACCGATATTGCGGACTGACTTCTGCGGTTTGCGGACGGTTTCCTGCAACTCCTTTTTGTAGGCTTCCGATTCATACGACACATTTGCGCCTGAATCCCAATCCACTTTCAGCTTCTCGCGCCCTTTCATCGCGGCCCAGGTGCTGTTGGCGATGACGGCCACGCCGCCCAATGCCTGGAATAGGTGCGGACCTTTGAAGTCGGGAATGACAACTGTCTGCTGCACACCGCGCACTGTTTTCGCTTCCTTGTCGTCATAGCTTTTCAGCTTTCCGCCAAACACCGGCGATCGTTCAATCGAAGCGAAGACCATTCCCGGCATCTTCGCGTCAATGCCGAACGTGCCTTTGCCCGCGCACAGATCGTCGCGGTCAATGGTCGGCAGTTCTTTGCCGATGTAGCGGTACTCAGCGGGCGATTTGAATTTCAGGTCTTCCTTCTTCGGAACCGCTTGTGCGGTGGCCAGCGTGGCCAGTTCGCCATATCCCAGCTTGCGATTACTGGCGGAATGTATGACCTGATGATTTTGCGCTTTGCATTCCGAAGCCGCGACTCCCCATTTGGCTGCTGCTGCGCCCACTAACATCATCCGCGCGCTGGCGCCTGCCTGTCGCATCGCATCGTAAAAGTCCCGGATCGAACAGGAACCATCCGTATTTTGCGAACCATACTTCGTATCGCCCAGCGCCTGTTCAATCTTGACGCGCTTCCAATCGGCGTCCAATTCATCGGCCACAACCACCGGCAGCACGCTGCGAATGCCAGTGCCCATCTCTGACCGGTGCGTCACAATGACGATGGTGCCGTCTGTTTCGATCCCCAAATAAACGCTTGGCTGCCACGCGGCCTCTTTTGCCATTGTGCCTGCCCCGGCTGTTGTTTCACCGGCTTCGCCTATTTCAGCGGCCAGCGCATCACCTAACGTACCTGAAGGCAGAACGCGCGCGGCAATCACCAGCGCGCCGGCAGAAAACATATTCCCCAAAAAGGTTCGACGATTAACCGGTTCAATTCGGTTCATTTCTTAGCACCTCCATTGTTCGCCCGCCCATTGGCCGCCAGATGAATCGCCTGACGAATGCGTTGATATGTGCCGCAACGGCAGATGTTGCCTTTCATGGCTGTGTCTATGTCGGCATCGGTTGGCTTGGGCTTCTGTTTCAGCAGCGCCGCCGCCTGCATAATCTGCCCGCTCTGGCAGTATCCGCATTGCGGAACATTGGTCTGTTTCCAGGCTTGCTGCACCGGATGCTGCGCGGTTGCGCTTAAACCTTCAATTGTAACGATGTCTTTGCCTGCGGCGCTCTGCAAGGTCGTTTGGCAACTGCGCACCGCCGCTCCGTTCGAGTGAACCGTGCAAGCGCCGCACAGGCCTTCGCCGCAGCCGAATTTGGTGCCGGTCATCTGTAACTCGTCGCGCAGATACCACAACAGCGGCATTTCGGGATCGCCGTCGAATTGGCGGCTTGCCCCATTTACCTTCAGTTTGATCATTTGTGTTCTCCCGGATGAATCAGTGTTGTGAAACAGTTGGATATTAGTTCAGGACCGGTTGCCACTGAGCAGTTACGATCCAGTGATGTACTTCGTTGCTTGCTCAAACATCGTCGGTTCGGAAGGATGGTGGAGTTCAATTCCGAAATTCGGCGTGGTCAAAATCCACCACAAATGTTGCCTGACAGAGTCCTGAAAAAAGGTCCGCTTTTCAAGCGGGATGTTCGAATCTATTGCGCCCATCCCATCCATCTGTGTGCGTTCATTGTAGGCGCGCACGATTGCCAGATAGACGGCAAACCGAGCAACGTAAACACGCGGCGGTGGGTTTTTGCCGATGGCGTTGGCCCGAGCGACGATGCTGATAGAGCGATCCTGTGCGCTATTCAACACTGATGGGCCATTCAAGTACTGAGCGATGATCAATGGAACTTTGATATTTTGCAGGTCCTGGGCTCCCGCCGTCCGGTCAACATTGTGTGCATTATTCAGCCAATGCGCCAACATTCCGGCAGTGTGTTTTCTCAGCTCAGGGTTCTGAATTCTGTCCAATTTATCAAAGCAATCGTTGTACATCTGCTGCCAATAGTTGACCGGGGTTTCAAATCGTTCCTGACCGCCAGCCGGAGGCTTGGGATTAACCAGTTGCCACAGCCCGCTGGCCGAACTCAAGCTACTGTTGGCGGTTCTGAAAGAAGTCTCAACTGCGGCCAGGGCTACAGCGGCGTCTGTGGGCAGCATTCGCGCGGCTCCTCCCCAGGATGCGGTGATGGCGTCCCACGTGCCTCTGAAGGCCTCCATCCCCGGCTTGGTATAAAGCGTGTCGCTCTGTAAAAGCTCAAGCCCTCTGAAGATGATTTGAATCTTCCCAACCAATTCGTTCATCCCACCCAATTCGAGTTTCACAGAATCCAGCAGTGGGCCGACACGCTCCAGAGCGTCCAACTCTTCTGGACTTGTACTGACTGGAAGATGGATGTCCTCTGCCTGGCTTACAACTTGGGCGTGTTCTTGACGAAGAATTTCATCCCCAGGAGCACATCCCCATCCCATCGCACTCACGAAGATCACAGCCCCAAGCCAGCGCTTTCTTTTGCGTGAAATCAGAAAAGATTGCTCTATCTTTCCAAAGCAA
>JBDSAM010000323.1:0-9061 GCA_039922135.1 Blastocatellia bacterium | reverse complement strand
GTAGCTTGGGTTTTCGTGTCTCCATCAGCAGCTTGGGTTTCGGTGTCTTCGGACCATCTATTTTCTTAACCAGTCGCGCTGTCGCGGATAACTTTGGCTGTGCCTCTTCATCAAGAGATTTGGGATTTGCGGTCTCCAAGTCCCTGTAATGCAAGCACCAGGTTTCCTCCGCCGGGCTTTGGCTCCCCTCGTGTTGCGTGGAATTGTTTATCGCATCTCTATGAGCAGAGAGGTCTTTCCAGAACCCGTTTATTTTCCAAAGCTTATTCGCAAAGCGGACTTGGCCAATTCTCTTCCAAGCGCAAGTGTAAGTGATCGGCGCTTCCTTCAGTCGCTTGTCATCTAACAAGATGCCTTCGATTTCTTTGTTGCTCTTGTTGCAAAAATCGCAAATTCTCCATGCCGCTTGTACTTTGCTATCAACCGCCATTTATCTTTTCCTTCTCGATTTTCGATTTCGCGCCGTCAACAATGGCCTGATTTGCCAGTACCTGGAATTCTTGGCGAATGTTGATGTGCGTATAGGGGATGACCTGCGTCATCATAATACCGATCATCTCTTCCTGCGGGTCTACCCAGAAATAAGTGCAGAAAGCGCCACCCCAACCGTATTCGCCTACCGAACTGGGGATGGCGGCTTGGCCAACATCCGTCAGCACGCGGTAACCCAGCCCGAAGCCGTAGCCAGGGCCGGTCAGCCAAATGGGCAGATTGCCCGTGTGGTTGGCGGTCATCAATTCGACGGTCTTTCGGCCCAGAAGGCGCACGCCGTCCAGTTCGCCGCCGTTCAGCATCATCTGGTGAAAGCGCACGTAATCCGCAGCAGTCGAAACCAGTCCGCCCGCGCCGGAAAAGTAAACGTGCGGCTCTTTGATGTAGCGGCTTTCGGCGGTTGGCGCTTCCAACAGTTTGATCTTGTTGCCGTTCTTTTCGTCGGGCTGATAGACGGCAGCAAAGCGATTGATCTTCGATTGCGGCAGGTAAAAGTGCGTATCGGTCATCTTCAAAGGCGCGAAGATGCGCTTCTGCACATATTCATCCAGCGTCATGCCTGAAATGACTTCGACCAACCTGCCAACAACATCGGTTGCGTTGCCGTATTCCCAGGCATCGCCCGGTTGAAAGTTCAGCGGCAAAGTCGCCAGCCGTTTGACCGCATCGCCAATCGTTTCGTTGGCCTTGCGGCCTTGTTGAAATGTCTTGGTGAAATCGGGCAGCGTAATTCCGCGATAGCTGTTGGCAAAGCCTGCGGTATGCGTCAGCACATGCTTAAACGTGATTGGACGCGCGGCGGGAACCAGTTTGTAGGGCGTGCCAACGCGCTCTTCGTTCGATGCCACCTGCGCGACTTTCATCTCCTTGAATTCGGGCAGGAACTTGGCAATCGGATCATTCAGCAGAAAGTGGCCTTCTTCGTAAAGCATCATCAGCGCGACCGAAGCAATCGGTTTGGTCATCGAAGCAATGCGAAAGATCGTATCGGTTGTCATCGGCGCTCGTGTTTCCGCGTCGCGATAGCCGACAGCATCCAAATGAACGACCTTGCCGCGCCGCGCCACCATCGTCACCATGCCCGGCACCAGACCTTTATCAACGTATCGCTGCATTGCTGTACGAATGCGACCCAATCGCTCAGACGATAGGCCGACTTCTTCCGGCTTGGCGATTGGCAGACCGGTCGCTTTGCCTTGAGAAAATGCTGGCGTGTTACCAACCGTTAACGAAAAGATAGTCGTGGCAATCAGCGAATAAGCAATCAATCGTTTCATCTCGCCTCCTGAAAACTTGGGTTGTTGGGTTACAGGGCGCGAGTAACTTCGACAATCTTTTGCGCCAGTTGTTCGACTTTCTGTTCCAAAGTGTCGCCCGCGACGAATTCGCAGTTCACGTCCTTGACTGGGATGGCCAGATCAACGACTACGTAATAACTGTCACCCGCGCGAATCTCAGCGGCATTAACTCCGATGTCTTCCAGCGTCCATTTCGTGACCGGCTGGCGTGCAGACATCATAATGTCGCGGGTCTTGGGAATGCGCGGGACGTTGCGGTCGTTGTTGGTGATGGTGACGACCAGCGGCGTTTGAGCCTCCAGGTTTTCCCAACCGTTGTCGGTCTGGCGTTTCACCATTAAGCCATCGCCGCTCTTTTCAATCTGGTCAACGAAAGAGATCGAAGGCACGCCGAGTTCTTCAGCCAGCAAGCCGCCGGTTTGCCCGCCACCCCAATCGCCCGATTCGCGGCCAACCATGACCAGATCAAATTCGCCGAGTTTGCGAATCGCCTCAGCTAGCACTTGGGCGACGGCCAGCGGGTCGGGGTTCGACACTCCGTCGTTCGTGACCAGCACTGCCGCGTCGGCCTTCATCGCCAACGCTTTTCTAAGTGAGTCTTCGCCGCTTTCCGGCGCAAAGACGAGCGCGGTGATCTTCGTGGCACTATTGCCCGATGAGCTGCCGAACTTCTCCTTGAATTGCAGCGCCGTTTCCAGCGCGTTTTCGCAGAAGATGTTGGTCACCAGGTTGGCATTGCCGCGCACGGCTTCGCGTTTTTCAGCGTCCACGCGGAAATCGCGCGCGGGGATTTCAGGATCAAGAATCTGCTTGAGACAAACGATGATGTTCACTTTTATTGCTTTTGAGTGTTTGAAGGAATGGCGGGTATAATGCCCGCGCTGTTGATTAACTTACCGAGCGGTCAGTCTATTCGCCGCTAAAAATACTGTCAAGCTTCGCTGCATCTTAAGGAAAGGGATTCGTAATGGAAGTTTTGCGCACGCCCGACGAGCGTTTCGTCAATCTGCCCGGCTACGATTTCGCGCCGCATTATGCCCAGGTTAACGAGTTGCGAATGCATTATGTAGACGAAGGCCAACCGGCTGCCGCGCCAGTGCTGCTGCTACACGGCGAACCATCGTGGTGTTACCTGTATCGCAAGATGATTCCGACCTTGACCGCCGCCGGGCATCGCGCCGTTGCGCCGGATCTGATTGGCTTTGGGCGTTCGGACAAACTCGCGCGGCGCGAAGATTACTCGTATCAGTTTCACGTGGACACGATCACTGCGTTTATTGAATTGCTTGACCTGCGCGGCATCACACTGGTCTGTCAGGACTGGGGCGGATTGATCGGCTTGCGCATCGCAGCGGAGCATCCTGACCGCTTTGCGCGCATCGTTGCCGCCAATACCTTTCTGCCAACGGGCGACCACCCGCCCGGCGAAGGCTTCCTGCGCTGGCAGCACTATTCGCAAACGGTCGAAAACTTCCACGTCGGCGGCATTGTCAAAGGCGGCTGCGCCACTGACCTGTCGCCGGAAGTGATCGAAGCCTACAACGCGCCGTTTCCCCCAGGTGACAATGAGGACAGCTACAAGGCTGGCGCGAGGCAATTCCCGCTGCTGGTACCGACGCGCCCGGACGATCCGGCTTCGGACGCGAACCGTCGCGCCTGGGAAGTGCTCTATCGCTGGGAGAAGCCGTTCCTGACGGCCTTCAGCGACAGCGATCCGGTGACGCGGGGGGCGGATGCGATTCTGCAAAAACTGATTCCCGGCGCAAAAGGCCAACCGCACACCACGATCATTGGCGGCGGCCACTTTCTGCAAGAAGACAAAGGCGAAGAGTTGGCCGAAGTCGTGGTGAACTTCATCGAAAGGACGCACCAGTCGTGAGCCGCACGCGCGCCAGAGAACTGGCTCAAAGCTTCATCGAACGTGGTGATCCGAAAGGCTGGTTCGATGCCTTTTATCTCGAAGCCAATGGCGACGAAAGCGCCATCCCGTGGGCGAACCTGACGCCGAATCCTGAGCTGGTTGCGTGGCTGAAGGCGAACGCGCAGACCATCGCAGGCCGCCGCGCTTTAGTAATCGGTTGCGGATTGGGAGATGACGCGGAAGCCGTCGCTGCGCATGGATTCGCTGCCACGTCGTTCGACATCTCGCCGCAGGCAATTGAATGGTGCAAACGACGGTTCCCCGATTCCTCAGTCAATTATGTTGTAGCTGATTTGCTTGCCCGGCCGTCAGAATGGCAGAACGCCTTTGATCTGGTGATTGAGATCAACACCTTGCAAGTGCTGCCGGAAAACCTGCGGCTGGCAGCGATGAAATCCATCACGGGCTTTTTGGCGAACGGCGCGCACCTGCTGGTGATCGCACGGGCGCGCGAGCAGGAAGAAGATCGCGGCGCGATGCCGTGGCCGCTGACCCAAGCGGAACTAGGGAAACTTGAATCCTTGGGATTGACGCAAGTTCTCTTTGAAAATTTCTTCGATGACGAAACGCCTCCGGTCAGACGATTCAGAGTCCATTACCGGAAGCCAACAACTTAATTTTTGAGGCTACACAATGAAAATCAAACTTACTTCGCTGTTTCTGTTTGCTCTGCTGTCGGTTGGCGCGCTTGCTCAAAACAAGGCCAATCAGCCAACCTCTCCGCAACTGACGAAGGACGAAAAAAATCTTGGTTGGAGGTTGCTTTTCGATGGCAAGACACTTAATGGCTGGCGCGGTTTTCACAACCCGGCGGCCCCCGGCGGCTGGACGGTCGAAAACGGCTGCATCACGAAAACGAAGGCCAAGGGCGAATTAGGCCAGGCTGGCGGCGATCTGATTACCGTGGATCAGTTCCAGGACTTCGAGTTCTCTATCGAATGGCGGCTGGGAAAAGGCGGCAACAGCGGCATCAAGTATCTGGTGTCGGAAAGCCTGCCGCCAACTGGCAGATCCGCCGTCAGCTTTGAATACCAAGTGCTGGATGACGACAATCATCCCGACGCCAAAGCGGGCATCGCAGGCAATCGCACCGCCGGTTCGCTCTACGACTTGATCCCGGCTAGCAAGAACAAGAAGGTCAAGCCCATCGGCGAATTCAATCAAACACGCATTGTCGTTCGCGGCAATCACATTGAACACTGGCTGAACGGCATCAAAGTGGTCGAATACGAACGCGGCGGCGACGCGCTGAAAGCCGCCATTGCGAAGAGCAAATTCAAAGACACGAAAGGCTTCGGCGAAACAGCGAAGGGCCACATCCTGTTGCAAGACCATGGCGACGAAGTCTGCTTCCGCAACATCAAGGTTCGTGAGTTGAAATAGAGTGAGGGAGGGAGCGAGAGAGGGTGTGTGAAACTCTCTCCCTCCCTCACTCCCTCAGTTTTCGACTGTTATCCTGAAGTTGATGATCTTGAAGACCAGGTTGCGGAAATCGCCCGGCGCCAAAACGCGTTGCGCATCGCTGCGAAAATGCAGACCATGTTTGCCGGGCGGGATGGCCAGCGTTTGCGAAAACAGAATTGGGTCTTTGCCGGTCTTCATCTGTGTGTTCAGCAGCGAACCGTTGATCCGCAAGGTAGCGTCGTTCTGGGTGGCGAAGGAAGTTTCGATCTTGACCTGTCGCGGGCGCGGCGAATCGTTGACGATCAGCAGGTCGCTGTCGTAAGCGCCCCAGCGTAAGTTGGCATCGCCAGCACCTTCCAATTCAGAAAACCCATTTCCCCAAACCAGCAATAACGGATGCAGCGCCTCTTCGCGTTTAGCCGCAAATTGGTCGGCGTATTTGTCATGCAGTTGCGCGGTCAAGTTTCGCAGGTCGTAAAAGATCAGCTTGCCGTCATCACTGGTGAATTGCGGCGGGCCTAGCGCGCTGGCGATCTCGCCTTCGATCTTCGCGTCGTTGTAACCATTCCGGTTCAGGTAGATTCCCTGGAAGCCGGATAGCGCGATATTCTCAATCATTTCCGTTGTGGGCTTTGACGTGATCAGTTTCTGCCATGCTTCATCCTGTCGCGACTTCATCGCGCCGTAGCTCCACCGCAGACCGCGCGTCAACAGGTATCCTCGCGCATGATCGTAGTCGAACATCTTTCCGGCGCGTGGGGCTTCTGGGAAAGAAACGAAGGGCAGTTGAAAGACCATCGCGTTTTGGGGCAGAGCAGTTTCGATTTGATGCATGAACTTCGCGTCAGAATCGTATTCGGCTTTGTTTGCAGCGTAGTTCGGAATGAATCGCGGCGCGGCTTGATCCAGGAAACCTAATACCAGCAGCCCAGCCAACGCGCCGTAAAAAATATTGCGGCGCGCCTTGCCGCGGACGTATCGCGCGGCCAACCAGTCCAGCAGCAATGCCACAGCGGCAAACGAAAAGAAGGCAATGAAGATGCTTAGGCGGTTATAGGCGCGAATCTTCGTTGTGATCACCAATGCTACCAGCGCGCCGATGCCGCCGAAGGTGGCAAGCAGGAATGCCGCAAGATTCAAAATGCTCAGATGACTGACCACGCCCCCCGTGCCATCTTCGGCCCATCTCCCGGCTTCGGGCTTTTTCAGCAAGAGCCACCCGATAAGACCCAGAAAGCCGATTACGCCGGTGATTCCCAACGTGGCGTCATCGTTTTCGTTGATGAACAGGCGCTGGTTGTATGCCGCCTTCAGCTTCATCATCAACGTCACACGATGTCCGCTGACAGGTAATAACAAAGTTGCCAGCCGCAACGAATAGGTTTCGGCGTCAATTGAATATCGTTCGACAATGGGCGTTGCGCCGTTCTGCCGCAGGTACAGAATGCTCGGCAATAAATTCAGCGTCAGCCCGCCGAAAATGACGGCAACCAGCGTTACGGGCAACAGCAAGCGTTTTACGCTTCTGTATTGCATCGCTACCGCGCACCCGGCAACCAGCAGGAAGAAACACGTGAAGAATGCGTAATACGTTCCGCCGATTGAAACCAGTAGGCTGATGATCAGCGCTATGATTAGCTTCGGTTCGCGCCAGCGCAACCGCAGCCTGCCCGCTTCATCCATCAACGCCATCAAAGAAAGCTTGCCGGTCGCAACCCACAAAACCACCAACATCGCCAGCGGCACTAAAAAGTAGGCCGATAAAAAAAGATGATGCTGGCCACGTTGAAAGTGAAAGGGAAGAAGCGAGTAGAGCACACTGGCGAAGATGGATGATGGAAATGACGCGCCCAGTTGCCGCAGCGCAAATAGCGCCGACAGCGTGACCAAAGGAAATGTCAGCAGATAAAACAGATTCAGCGCCAGCCCCGAATCTTTGGTAAACAGCCCGATCAGTTTGATCAATATGAAATGCAGGTTGTTATCCGACATCGGCACATCGCGCAGGTCAAGCGCGCCCGGTGCAGCCATCGCTGGGTTCTGCACGTGCCAACCGTTGTCGAGTACACCTTTGATAAGCAAGGAATTGAACTTTGCCTCGCCGTAATAGGTTAACGGCACGCGCAAATCGGCTCGCCACAGTTGCAGTGCCCAAGCCATAAACAGCAGCGTCAGCAAAGCTGCGGCAGCGTATGCCGCGACGAGTTTCCAGCGTCGAGAGAAGAGGGAGGCAATCATGGATTGGTCGTTCAATCTGAATAAAGGAAACCGCAGAAGACGCCCATGGGGCGATCTCTGCGGTTTCCTGGTTTGGTCAATCAAATGAAGTTGAGGATTGGATTACTTCACGCTCTTTGAATAACGCGCAAGTGTAGTCGGGAAGACGCTCACGTCCGCCGTCGCGGTCTTCCTGCCATTCAGCACATCTTCCGCCGACACGCCATCGCCGTAGACGGCTTTCATATCGCTGTCGTCGGTCGAGATGACAGCGCCCTTCAGCTCCAAACCCGCGAACAGCCCTTTGCTGCGCGAATAGGAAAGGATTTGCGCGTTCATCCGCAGGTCAGTTGAAGCTCCGGCCTGACGTCCCACTGGGCCGGCAGCGACCGATGCATCGCCACCGATTTCAAATTTGCTTTTGAGCAGGGAGTGCATCCCATTGTCATTCATAAACAAAAAAATGAAGTCGGTGGACTGCACGCCGATCTGCGGCCCCAAGCTGCCGCCTTTCAAATCGAAGTAGGCCGGAGCGCTCCAGCCGCCACTGGTGCGGCAACTGGCCACGCCGCTGCCTCCGCGTCCGCCAATGCCCAGCAAGCCGGCCTTAATGACGCCGGGAAAGACGGCGATGCAGACAGCTTTGTCCAACACGTCTTTCGGTACTGACTTGTCGGGCGCGCCCATAATCTCATTGAATACTTTCGCGGCTTTGCCGGACTGTTTGACGGCATCCTTTTTGTCAAAGGCGAAAACATTGACGGCCAATGACAGACACAACACTGCTGACAAGCAACTGATGAATTTAAATCTCATATCTCCTCCTGTTGGATTGATTGAAAAAGTTGAAATGCCATTTGGGTGTGCTGACATTAAGTGATTCCAGCGACACTGATTTTCTCAGATGAAGATAAGCAAGTAAAATGCAAGTTATGGAATTCACCATTCAACAGGCCCAACCAGAAAGACACCCAACTGACCGCGAATCGCTGGAACGCGACTGCGAGGTGGAGTTCTTTGTCGCGGGCGGCCCCGGCGGTCAGCACCGCAACAAAGTCGAAACCGGTGTCCGCTTGACGCACCGGCCCACGGGCCTGATGGTGACTGCCACTGAGCGCCGCTCGCAATCGGCTAATCGCGAAGCCGCCTTTGATCGCATGGCCGAAAAGCTGGAAGCGCGACAGAAAGTGCAAAAGCCACGCCGGGCGACCAAGCCATCCACTGGCGCAAAACAGGAACGCATCAAAGAAAAGAAAAAGACCGGCGAGCGCAAGAAAGCTCGCGGAAGAGTGAAACCGAATGAAGATTGAAATGGAGGAAACTCGTAATGGATCGTCTCCCACGTCTTAAAGATAAAGTCGCCGTCGTTACCGGCTCAGGTTCGGGGCTGGGCGAAGGCATCGTTCGATTATTCGCCGAAGAAGGCGCTCGCGTAGTTGTCTCGAACCGCTCGCTGGAACCGGCGCAAGCCGTCGCCGCCAGTTTGGTTGAACATGGAGCTGAAGCCATCGCGCGCAAAGCCGACGTTACTGTCGAAGCCGACTGTCGCGCACTGATTGACGATGCCGTCGCGCACTTTGGCCGCATTGACGTGCTGGTGAACACCGTCGGATGGAGCAAGCGCGGCACCATCGAAGACACTAGCGTCGAGGTGTGGGACGCAGTCTTTGCCGCCAACGTCCGCAGTTCATTCATCTGCGCGCAACAGGCCGTCAAGCATATGAAAGGT
>JBDSAM010000322.1:0-4912 GCA_039922135.1 Blastocatellia bacterium | reverse complement strand
GGGATGACCAGTTGTGCTTCTTCCCGGCTGAACAGGTTAAGAATGCCGCGTTCGCGAATCCCGTCAAGATTGTTTTGCTGTGGTAAAGGCGCGCCATCCTGCCTAATGCTGGTTGCTGGCTGCTTTGTTGTATTAGGTGCTGCTTCTTCGTCAGGCGCCAGCTTGCCCCTGCCCTGCTTTTCAATCTTCCTTTGAATCCGCTGCTGCACTTTGCCGGGGCGACGAAGCCCTTGCGCAAATGCTTCGCTTGTTAGAAAGAGAAATCCGAACAGCATCGCAAGCGAGCAGAGAACGGCGGAAAGGGTTACTGAGGCTGAACGCAAGCGACTGTTTCGGTCTATTTTCATCTCACGTCACTCCAAGGGTCCTGGCGATCATCATCCATTGCAAAGAACGAACGGATGGAACCGCGTTGCAGGCTCGATTTCTTGATTTCCTGTCTCAAGCTTGCTTTGGTTGCTTCTAGCTTTGCTTGGTTGTCGGCGCTGACGGCCTGCAAACGGGCCTTGTGTTCAGTGTCGAGTTGTTGTTTGAAGCTGGCAAATTGAACTTGATAGTCCTGCTGAATCCTCTCGCGCTCAGCGGCAACAGCATTCTTGACCAGTGATTCGATCTGCTGTTGTGATGGCCCGGTGGTGGCGGTAACACTGTCGCTTTTTTCAGTTGCGCTGGCATTGCCAAAGCTCACTGCAAAATCTCCGTGATTGATGCTGATGCGCGTGCCGATAACTGACAATGCCAGCAGAAGCACTGCCGCCGCCGCACCTGCCATCGCCAGACTGCGTGTCCAAACCGGAAACAGACTCAGCAATTCGCGTAAAACTTCCACTTTACCGCGTGGCAAGACCCATTTGGTGCGTGGCGCGAATCCAACCTGCCAAGTGTTCAGTTCGTCGCGCACTCGTCCAAAAGCGTTCAGTTCCGCGCTGCACGGATCACATTCTTTCAAGTGGTTTTCAAATGCTGCGCGCTCTGTGGTGGTTGCTTCATCATACAGATAGTTGACCAACTCTTCCTTGTGGTCGCATTCAGATTGGAAACTCATCTCATTCAAGTTTTTCATGGCTTTGCGCCTCCTTACCTCGCTTTAGTGATTCTTGCTTTTCGGTTCACAGCGCCGCGCGAATCTTTTCCAGCCGCGCGCGCATTTGCTGAAGTCCTGTGTATAGCCTTGATTTCACCGTGCTAACCGGAATATCCAGAATTTCCGAGATTTCGGCGAAGGTCAATTCTTCATACTCTTTCATCACGATTACTTGCCGCATCTCGGCAGGCAGCGCCTGCAATGCTTTTCTAACAAGCTTAGCGCGCTGATCTAAATGCATTCGATCTGGCATGTGCTCCGCGTCAGTGTCGGCCAGTTCGAATTTGCGTCCCTCGTCGTCTTCCTGGTCTATCGAACGCTCAATGTTACCGTTCTGTTTGCGCAGTTTGGAATGGCAGGCATTGAGCGCGATGCGGTAAAGCCAGGAAGAGAATTTGGCGTCGCCTCGAAACTTCCGCAAGTTCCGAAACGCGGCCATAAAGGTTTCCTGGCAAACATCCCGCGCATCCTCATCACGTCCCAGCATGCGCAAGCTGAGGCCGTAGATGGGGCGCTCCCATCTGCGCACCAGCAAGCTGAACGCATCGGTCTCACCGGCGAGAGTCCGCTCGATGATCTGATCGTCGCTGATCTCCATTACCTGAATCAGATCTGCCTTCCTCTTTTCGGTCTTTATTGGCCCTGTTGGCGTTTTCACGCCTGTCGGGCAATCTGTTTATTCAGGCCGCATTGCATATGCCGGGGGTGGCGACCGTAAAGCTAGCGTTGAGATTAGACGGTGAGTTTTATGGAAAGTCGAAAAAAATCTGCGGCTGAGTCAGAACCGCGAGCGGTAGCGAACCGGGCCCTTTGATGGACTTTTTGCGTGAAAGCCCCGCTCGCTACCGCCCGTGGTTCTGATCCGAATCCGGCCTTTGTCCTTCCACCCAAGCTTCGCCATCTTCAAAAATCTCTTTCTTCCAGATGGGGACAGTCTGTTTGATCCGGTCAATTGCGTAGCGGCAGGCTTCAAACGCCACGCGGCGATGCGGTGAAGTAACGACAATCACGATTGACGATTCAGAAATCTTCAATTCGCCGAAGCGATGAACAATGCCGATGCGTTCGACATCGGGCCATTGCTTACGGATTTCTTCGCCAACGCGCTGCATCTCTTTCACTGCCATTGGTTCATAGGCTTCGTATTGCAGCGTCAGCACTGATCGGCCTTTGGTGTTATCGCGCACCACGCCGTCAAAGGTGACAACAGCGCCTGCCGCGCCGGTCACCAGACGTTGTTCCAGCCCAGGCTTATCTATCGGCTCGCGCGTGATTTCAAAAATGTCCGGGCTCATTCCCATCTCCTGTTAGTTGTATCCGCTGGCCACATTTTCGATGAACTTCTTGTCCTGCTTGATGCGCTGACGCGTATTCGAGGTAGTGGTCGTCTTATCTGTTTGCGGGTCAAGTCTTGTCTTTGTGATGAACTTAACGCCAATCAGGAAATTGCTGCTTTCCGTCACGCCTTTTCCCAACATACGGTCAAAGCTTTTTACATCCATGCCAATGAACGCGAATTGCCTGGATTCCGGCTCATATCGGAAGCGAAAGGTCTCTTCTGTAAGTTCGCGCGAACCATATTCCTGCTTGACGATGACGACGCCATTGCTAATCTCGACATTGACCGGCGTTTCAACCATACCGTAAAAGGCCCCGCCGCAGCGGGTGCAAAGTAATACTTTGTTTGCCAATGCCGCGCGGCTGAATTTGCCATCAGTGGTTTTGAAAAGCAGCAGCAAGGCGCGTTGCCGTTCAGGAGGATTATCTTTGTCGGCGTTGGCGGGCATCTGTTCGACCAGCGTGACGGCCAGATCAGGGATGGAATCTTTGTTCAGATCGCCTTCGATTTGCGCTTCAATCGTCCAGCCGGACGGGACGAATTCGCGAACCATCGCCGCCTTGCCTGGCAGCTTGGCTACATCAATCTTAGCGCCGTCTTGAACTTCAGCATTCGGCGACCAGAACAGAAGGAACAGAATCAGAAAGGTCAACATAACTTCGCTTGATTAACCGCCTGACACAGGCGGAAAAATGGCTAGCGTATCTCCGTCGTTTAATATGTGATCCATTCTTGCGTGCTCTTCGTTGACGGCGACCAGCGCGTTTCGCTCAAAGGCCGCAAGAGCAGGGAACTGCCGTTTAAGCTCCGTCCATGCATTGGCGGCAGTTGCGGGCAAACTTAAATCACATCCCAATTCGCTGATGCCCGCCGCCTCGCGACAAGCGCCAAACAGCAACACGTTGATTCTGATTGAATCCTGATTCATCAACTGAAACCTGGCTAAAACCCCGTCGCCGGGATTGCCGCTGTCGCGCCTGCAGTGGCGGCTTTCGCCGTTGCCGCCACTGGCAGGATATTGCCGATGTTCGCCAAATTAAACTCTTTACCGCGAAAGCGCAGCGATTCAATCAGGAAATTATCGAACAGCAATCGTCCATCGCGGCTTTCGTTGCGGTGTTCCCAGTAATTGTCGGTCTGCCAGTCCTGGAAGGATTTTTCGATGTGGAACTGCACGGTGTAAATCAACTGTTCCGGCGTGCGCCTAACCATCATCTGCACTTCGGACAAATAACCGCGCGCGAGTTTGACGAAGCCCGTAGGCAAACGATCCAACCGCAGGCCGTGATTCTGCCAGACGCGCAGCAATTGTTTGCGCGTGGTGTAACGCTGCCAGCGCGTGGCGTGGCTCTCTTCAATGCTGGTAAAGATTGGGTCTGCCGGATCTGTGATTTTGACGAAGCGGTATTGATATTCAATCAACCGCCCATTGCGTTTCTCGTTGGGCGGTTTGCCATCAAGCGTTGTGACATCAGCACCGAACGCTTGACCGACCAGTTGGTGTCCGCCGCAGATGCCCAGCACCGGTACCCGCGTCTTGCGAATGAATTGATTGAAGCCTTCGATTATCTCTGGCGAATACAAATCGAAATCGCGCAGCGTACCGCTAAGCACAATTGCGTCGGGATCAAATTCGCGCACGATCTGTTCATTCAAATGCGATAAGTGAACGGTTAAGATTTCTGGGTGTCGAATCAGCTTGCGGACATTGGTTTCAATATTGGCCATCGCCATTCCGGCGATTATCCGTTCCAGTCGCACCCATTTGCCGGCGTGAAAGTTCGGCTCAGAGTGCGCCGCTTCGGAATACTGATTTTCATCGGCGATCAGACTGTCCACCAACAGAACGCGCATTGCCTGAATGCGTGGCATGATCGGTTCAAAGAGGCAATATCGGTCAGTAGATTTTTCGGGTGATTGATCCATAACTTCCCACGTGTCTTTGGAATTCAAAGCAGGCGCAAGTCTACTACAAAGGCGAGAATCATGGAGAGTGAGACGAACATTGACTGAATTAGGTCAACCAACAGCAAGGGTGTCAGAAAGTTTGTGTAAGCGTACCCGTCAGCCGGAAATGGATGATACCAATTCAGACTGGAAAGCGGCGCTTCCGCATTTACAGGCTTTTCTGCCTGAATGCCTGAACATCCGAATGCAAGCCGCTGTTAAATTTAATCGGTGCGGTACGGGAAGCGTGCGACCTAGCTTCGATGAAGCGCACACTCCCCGGTACCGTAACTCCAATTGAGCAATTACATAAAATCTATAAAACGCGCATGAATGCCACCAACTCGCTCTTCTCCTGCGCCGTCAGATTTAGCTCCAGCACAAGATTGAAGAATTCCACGGTGTCTTCCAGCGTCAACAAGCGCCCGTCGTGCAGATAGGGCGGCGATTCTTTGATGCCTCGCAAGGGGAAGGTTTTGATCGGCCCCTGTTTGGTGATCATCATTCCGCCTTCCATGCGCGGCTGATAGAAACGCTCGACC
>JBDSAM010000321.1:0-5951 GCA_039922135.1 Blastocatellia bacterium | reverse complement strand
ACGATGAACGCGACAAGGTTGGCAATCTCTTCAAGCGTGCCGCATCGTTTCATCGGAATCTTGTCGGTCATGTATTTCACTTGCTCTTCGGGCAGCGCGTCTACCATTGCTGTTTGGATAACAGCCGGAGCCAACGCGTTCACGGTGATGCCGGTCTCGGCGTACTCCTTGCCTTGCACTTTGGCCAAGCCGATGACGGCGGCTTTGGATGATGAATAGGCCAACATTCCGGCGTTACCGTCTTTGCCAGCAATCGAAGCGATGTGCAGGATGCGGCCATAGTTCTGATCGAGCATCACGGGTAGCACGGCGCGCGCGGTCAGAAAGCAGCCGTTGACGTTGACATCAAAAACGAATTTGAAGTTATCGAATTCCACGTCGTGCGTCTTGATGCCAGTTTTGCCGGTGACGCCTGCGCTGTTGACCAAAATATCAATGCGCCCAAATTCTTTGGCGATCTTCATAACGGCTTTGGCGACCTGCGCTTCGTCGGTCACGTCCAGTTGGAATGCTTTGGCATTTGCGCCGATCTGTTTTGCGGCCTTATTTAACTGGGCTTTCTGCATATCGCACATCGCCACTTGCGCGCCGTGATCTGCTAATCGTTTGGCAATCGCAAAGCCAAGGCCGGAAGCCGCGCCGGTCACTATTGCAACTTGATTCTTGAATTGATCGCTCATTCTTTTTTCCACTCTTGTCTGTTGAGATTTGTTTATGGTGTATATGAAGGCGCGAACTATAGTAACAAAAGATTGGCCTGACAAGATCGCCTGCCGAATGGAAACGATGCTTGCTGGACTTCAGGCCATGTGCTACGTTGCGCCGCGTTACGCGCAAGCATTACCAACCCCTTCAACACAAATTCATCAACTCTCGCAGGAGGCATCGTGCAAACGAAGCAGGCATCCAGTAAGAAGATTTATGACACCATCATCATTGGTTCCGGCGCTTCGGGTGGAATGGCCGCCAAGGAATTGACCGAGCGCGGCTTTGAAGTTCTGATGCTGGAAGCCGGGCCGCCGATTGACCCAAAGCGTGATTTCTCGATGAATAAGTTCACCTACGAATCCATGTATCGCGGATTCGGCCCTCCAGGTTGGAAAGCCAACCAGCAATGGCAGCAGGACACTGCTGGCGAATTCAGTCGCAACTTTTACATCAAAGACACCGAGCATCCCTTCACAACCGATCCGGGCAAGCCGTTCCTATGGGTGCGCGCGCGCATCCTGGGCGGCAAAACATTGCATTGGGGCAGATTGTCGTGGCGATTCTCTGATCTGGATTTCAAAGCCGCTTCGCACGATGGCTTTGATGTGGACTGGCCGATCAGCTACAAGGAAATTGAGCCGTACTACGACAAAGCCGAAGAGTGGATCGGCGTCAGTGGTAACCGGGACGGATTGTGGTATCTGCCCGACGGCAAGTTTCTGCCGCCGATGGGATTGACCTGCGGCGAGCATCGGTTGAAGAACGCGACAGAAAAGCTTGGCTGGAAGTTGATTCAGCCGCGCGTGGCAATGCTTTCTGCCGTCAAACCTCAGCACCGCAAATATGGCCGCGCGCAATGCCATTACTGCGGCAGTTGTGGCAATGGCTGTTCGGTTGGCGCGATGTTCAATTCGATTTCCTCCACCTTGCCTGCGGCGAATGAAACCAAGCGGCTGACGTTGCGGACGAATTCCGTTGTTCGCCACATCAAAGTGGATACCAACACTGGCAAAGCTAACGGCGTGGCCGTCGTTGATCGGCTGACGCATCAGGAGATGGAATTCAGTGGCAAGATCGTTATTGTTGCCGGTTCAACGCTGGAATCCACGCGCTTGCTGCTTAACTCTAAATCGCGGCAGCACCCGAACGGATTGGGCAATTCGTCCGGCGCGCTGGGACATTACCTGGTGGATCACTTTGGCGGCACGGGCGCTACTGGCGTCTTTCCAATGCTGGCCGGTCGTGATCCGGTCAACGAAGACGGCAAATCTTCCGGCATCTTCATCCCACGCTTCCGCAATTTGGAAAAAGGATCGAAACAGAAATTCCTGCGCGGATACGGTTACGAGGGCGGTTCGGCCATCGGCGCATTTCCGGGCGTGGCCCGACGCATTGAAGGCTTCGGCAGCGAGTTCAAAAAACGGGTTCGCCACTGGTATACCGCGCCGGTTGGATTGACGACGCGCGCGGCGATGCTGTCGCGGTTTGAAAACTTCGTCGAGATTGATCCTGGCGGCGTGGTGGATGCGTGGGGAATTCCTGTGCTGCGGGTTCACATCCAGCACTCCGACAACGAACGCGAGATGGGCAAAGACGCCGCCGCCAATGCCGCCCAAATTCTGATGACTGCCGGAGCAAAGGAAATTACCGTCAGCGAAAATCTGACTGTGCCCGGACGCATCATTCATGAACTTGGCACAGCGCGGATGGGAGACAACAAGAAAACATCCGTGCTGAACAAATTCAATCAGGTGTGGGATGCGCCGAATGTTTTTGTGACTGATGGCGCGGCCTTCGTCAATTCAGCCAACCAGAATCCGACATTGACCATTCTGGCGCTGACCATTCGCGCTTGCGAATATCTGACTGAAGAAATGAAACGCGGCAATTTGTGATGGGTACGCCCGCGGCCTCGCGGGCCGTCTTCGTCAGACGCCTGCCCGCGAGGGCGCGGGCGTACCAAGGGCTTTCCAAAAAGGTGATGACAATGTTTACACAATCAAAAAAAGCCAGCACCAAAAGCTCAGTGCGGAAACTGCATTCCATTCATAGCCTGCTGATCGGACGCGAGTTCAAAGGCGAGATCGAAGCTGGCAAGGCGAACCATCAATTCATCTTCACGCCAGCATCCGCATCAGTGGTGAATGGCAGGCTGGAACTCAGCGGACGCTTGACGGTGAAAATGCCAGGCGGTCAGAACCGCAAATCCGAGAACATCAAAGCAAGCCTGCTTGCAACACAAGGCGGGCTGACCATTGGCCCGCCAGCACCCAGAACCGCGAATACGAATCTGCCAGCGGGCAGGCCTTCTGATGGACTGCCTGTGACCGATGCGACGGGAAATCGAGGATACGTCGGCGTGATGTACTTCAAGCTTTCGCCGCTGGATGGCCCTGCGTTGGGATTGCCGTTTGATTTAAGCGAGGTGCAACTGAATGGGCGATTGAATCCGGCGGATGACACGGCGCGCGCCTTGCATTACTGGTATTCACTGGCGGTCAATGCGATCTACAGCAAATCGCCGGATACCAGCCTGGCTTCAAGCTCAGTCAATGAAATCAACCAAATCCTGAGGGGATAAACTATGGCTTTTAAGAAAAAGAAATGTACAGCCGACTGTTAGTCGGCTGAGGTCGTGGCTGAAAACCTCTTTGGATCCGGAAAGATCGTGCGGAGAACGCCACCCGCAGACTAACAGTCTGCGGCACGTCTTTTTCTTGAAAACTATAGCGAGAGGTCTTGTTCGCGGAAACGCAACAACCCGGTTAGCGCCGCTCCAGCGCCAGCCGCACACCAAAGGCGATTAGCACTGTGCCGGTCACCGCTTCGATGGACTGCCGCACGCGTGGATGCGTCAGCCAGGCGCGAATGCGGCCCAGCAATAGCGTCACCAGCGATAGCCAGACGATGCCTTCTCCCCAATGAATGCCCGCCAGCAGTATGGATTTGCCCAGCACGTTGTCGCCCGGACTGATGAATTGCGGAAGGAACGCCAGATAGAAGATTGCGACTTTAGGGTTGAGCACGTTGTTGAGCATGCCTTCGGCAAACGATTGCCACGCGCGCCTAGGAGCGATCTGCGTTTGCCCTGTGGATTGTTCAACCAACACCGCATCCGCCCCTCCCCGCAATGACCATAGTGATTTCGCACCCAGGTAGATCAGATAGCCCGCGCCGATCAACTTCACCGCTTCGAACAGCATTGCTGACCGTACCAGAATCAGCGATACGCCCAGCCCTGACAGCGCGGCGTGAATGAATAGCCCGCAACAGATGCCCAGCGTGGTCATCAACCCGGCCCGCTGTCCGCGCGCCATCACGCTGCGGATGACCAGCATCGTGTCCGCTCCCGGCGTCACCGTCAGCAAAGCAGCAATGCCCGCAAAAGCGATTACCTGTGAATCAATCATTGTCTCTCCTGGCATTGTTTCTCCTGGCGTTTCTTCACTCTATGCCCAGCCACTTCGTCAATAAGTAGCGGTCGTGATCGGCAAAGCCGAACTTGTTATAAGCGCGTTGCGCGGGCAAATTCTTTCGTTCAACTTCCAGATGCAGCGCCGCGATGTTGTTTTCGCGGCAGACCGAAGCAAGGAATTCCAGCACGCGTTGGCTGATCCCCTGACCACGAAACTTTTCGAGCAGGAACAGTTCGTCAACAAACGCATCGCGTCCATGAAATTCCAGGCTGTAGCCGAACGTTAATACGGTGTAGCCCGCGACTTCACCGTCAGCGCAAATCAGGAAGACTCGGCCAAAGGCCTGATTGCTCAAAATTCCATTCAACGCTTGCCGCGCTGCCGCTTCAACAAATGACAAATCTTCGTGCGCGTAAAACTCCCGCACCATCACCAGCAGTGAGTCAACGTCGGCAGGCGTGGCAGGCTGGAAGAAAAGATTGAGCAATTATTTGAAGCCCTTGCATAAATTGGAATGGCAAAGCTTTGGAGTGCGGTGACTAGTCATCGCTTTTCGTTGGCTACCAGAACATTCGTTGTCCTAGCAATATTTCAACAACGAACTAAAAGCTGCGCCGAGCCGCAGCACTCCAAAACTTCGCCATTATTTGACGAATGCGGCCAGCGGACCGTCAGGTTTGATGATGGTTTTGAGCGCCGAATACGGCACGACGACTTCCTGAGGCCCGGCGGCATATGCGGCGACTTGATAGGCATCGAAAGTGATCTGCAATCCTTCAGGAGTAATGTTCCAACTTCTGTAATTTTCCGCTTTCGGGCTGGCGCCCCCGCTAATCCATTCGGCATCGGTCATATCTGATTTCTTGATTTCCTGCGCGCAGTAACCAGAGATAACTTTCAAGTAGTTTGAATTTGGCTGAAACAGATCCGCCAGTTTCAGTATCATGCCGCGATTCAGATCGTAGTTAATTGTCACTGAGTTGGTATTGCCGTGCGCGCCGCCCGTGTAGTTGTAGATACCGAAATTCAGGCTGATCAGGTTTTTGTCGGCGTGTTCCACGGTGTAACTGATGTCCAACGAATTGCCGTGCCGGTCGGCATCGGTGGATTCAGCAGCCTCTTTGAAGAAATCTTTGTTATCGTTTTTGAAGCCTTTGATCTGTTTCGCGATCATCTCGCTGATTGTCTTGTTGAACTTCTCAGCGTTTGCATCGCTGCTGCCTGTAAGCTGTGGGCCTGTAAGCTGCGGATAAGCCACTTCAATCGAAAGCTTCTGCTTTTTGTTCTCTTCCTTCTGCTCTTTTGCCGCGAGTTTCAGGCCGCCCAGATCGAACACCTTCTCTGTCAGCGTCACAGGCATTCCCGCGCCGCCTTTTGTCTTTGCCCAAGTGCCGGTGAACTTCAGCGTGGAGACATCGCCACGGACTTCGTTGATCAGCTTGCCACTGAAAAAGCCCGTCTCTTTATCATTGGTTGATTCGGTGAATTCAGCCTTGCCCGCGGCGTCAATCTGCCCACTGAAATCCAGATGCTTCCTATCGGTATTCTTTTCGTAGAAGTAGCGGCCAAAGACGGACTGATCGTTGCGGCCCAGATCCATTTGAATCGCGTGCTTGTTATCAATCGTGCCCACTAGAATTCGGTTGAATCGCGCTGGCAATGGCGCAATGGTCGCGGGCAATTCAGTTTGGGTTGGAGAAGCGGCAGGCCCGGCAGGCGACGCAGGTGATGACGATGACGATGGCTGAGAAATGCCAAGCTGCGTTGGTTTGTCCGAACGACAGGCGATAAGGCTGCCGCTCAGTAAACTAATTCCGAACAAAGTAA
>JBDSAM010000320.1:0-5441 GCA_039922135.1 Blastocatellia bacterium | reverse complement strand
TAAAGCACGAAAGAGGTGAAACTGGCGGCCGTCATGCAATACGTCTATTGCTTCTGCTGGCAGATGACCACCTTTAACCAGCACCGCGGGGAATGCGGAATGCGGATTGCGGATTGCGGATTGCGCTTGTTCGCGGATATGTTTGGCCGCACGTTTCATCCCTTCCAAATTTTTCACCTTCATTCCTGTTAGCCGCTCGGCTTCAGCCAGATTCGGCGTGACCACACGAGCCAAGGGAAGCAGCCGTTCTATCAAAACTTCAATTGCGCTTTCGTCAATCAGATCGTAGCCGCTGGTAGAACGGATCACTGTATCAACGACAACATTCGGCAATTGATAGTGTTCAATCGCATCAGCGACGATTTCAATCGTTTCGCGCGTCGGCAGCATTCCGATCTTCACCGCCGCGATCTGAAAATCGTCGAAAAGTGGTTCTAACTGTGCGCGTAAACCCTCAGCGGGTTGAGGGAAGGCGCCGTAAACAGCGACTGTGTTTTGCGAAGTCAGTGAGGTAATTACCGCCGTGCCATAAACTCCGAAGGCGGCGAATGTCTTGATATCGGCTAATACGCCTGCACCGCCTGAAGGGTCAAAACCGGCTATCGAAAGGGCAACAAGCATGGGCTTTAAACCAAAGGGCAATAGACCGATCAAATCGAGATACTCTATCTGGTGGGTTCCGCCGAAGATACTAACATCATCTTGGGCGTAGGCAAAATTGAGGGATGGCAGGTCCAGAGTTATCGCTGACGGGAATATTGGTAAGTTATCCAGTTCTATCCGGCGAAACTACGGCCGCTTTCAACTGCGTGAAGATACCCGTGACCTGGCGCTGGGTGTCCTTAAATCCCAAGGTCGTGTCTATTGAATAATCTGCGTATTTGAGTTTTTCTGCAGAAGGCATTTGCGAGGCAATGCGCGCCATCGCATCTTCGCGAGAGAGATGATTGCGCGCCATTAACCTTTCTAGCTGAACTTGGGTAGCACAATGCACCACGATCAGCTTGTCGAACCGGCGATAAGAGCCTGTCTCGATCAACAGCGCGGCATCAATGATTGCGGTGGCGTCAGGATCCCGGCTCTCGACCTTGGCCAGCCAGTGCGCCTGAGCTTCATAAACTTTGGGGTGAACAATTGAATTGAGTTTTTCACGCTGCGCAGCGTCGTTGAAAACAATTGCGCCTAGCTTTACCCGATCCAACTGGCCATCGGAGGCGAGAACCTTGCGACCGAAGTGGGCGACGATTTCGTGGAAGGCAGGCCGGCCAGGTTCGACGACTTCTCGTGCTGTCAGATCAGCATCCAGGACTTCACAACCCAGTTCGCCAAGGACACTGAGGACGTATGACTTTCCGGTGGCAATCCCGCCTGTCAATCCAACCTTGAGCATAGGCCAACCTTAAGCACAGGCTTGCTACTTACCGCGTCGCATTTCTGCCGCGCGCAGCGTGTTCTGCATCAACATGGCAATGGTTAATAGTCCAACTCCGCCCGGCACCGGGGTCAACCACGCGGCCTTTTCGGCCACGGTGCGCGGTTCGACATCGCCGACTAAAGTGAATCCGCGTTTGGCCAGCGCCTCCAGCCGCTTCGGACGCTCAGCTTCGGCAAAAATACGGTTGATCTCTTCTTCGGTCGTGACCTTGTTCATTCCGACATCTACTACCACTGCGCCATCGCGAACATGATCGCCTGTAATCATTGCCGTTCGCCCGATGGCGGCAATCAGAATGTCGGCCTGTCGCGTGATGGCTGCCAAATCTTTTGTCCGTGAATGGCAAATCGTCACAGTGGCGTTGTGGTGAAGAAGTAACAACGACATCGGCTTGCCGACAATATCGCTACGCCCGACAACCACCGCATGCGCGCCGGCGATCGGGATTTGGTAGTGTTCCAGCAGTTCAATCACGCCCGCGGGCGTGCAAGCGACCAGAGTTTCCTGCCCCTGAACTAATCGCCCAATGCTGACCGCATGAAAGCCATCTACGTCTTTTGCCGGATCAATCGCTTCCAGAATACGGCGCGCTTCGATCTGTGGCGGCAACGGCAATTGCACCAGGATTCCGTCAATGTCATCTCTGCGGTTGAGTTGTTCCACCAGCACCAGCAGTTCCTCAGTCGTCGTTGACGCAGACAATTCGTATTTCTCGGAATGCAGGCCAAGCTCCTGGCAGGTTTTGACCTTGTTGCCAACATACACTTTCGAGGCTGGGTTCTCTCCGACCAGTACAGCGGCGAGGCCCGGTTTAATCCCACGCGCTTCTAATTCGCGAGCGCGAGCGGCAACGCGATGTTTGATATTTTTCGCGACTTCCGCGCCATTCAATACTTGTGCGGCCATCGGTACGATTTTCCTCCGGGAGTAAATAATTTGGTTGGCAATCAGGTGAGCGATCTTAGCATAAGTTTTTGACCTCTCCCGCCCTCTGGCGATGACGACATGGAAATCATGACTGGAGAATTCGACTCTGCGTTGAAGGAAGCAAACTTCATCGTAAAAAATCCAGAGAGGGAGAAAAATAGATTCATGGGATTTGGTGACTGTGCTATATTTCGCGCCGTCTGATGGCCGCCCTGCTATCAGGCTTCCCATGATCTGGTAGTGAGTTTAAGGACAGAGGCTTGATCCCGCTCTCATTTTAAGCAGAACGGCTGAAGCCAAGTCTGGAAGCTGACTAAATTTGATATGATTAGTATGATGGCTGGAAACATCCTCCGCCGCCCCCTGGATCCAGCATCCTGACCCAGAGTCGCCCCCATCGAAATTTCTTCTGTAGTTTGCCCATCTGTTGTTTCCAATTTTGTTTGGTTGTTTTTTTAGGTTCTTTACATAACCGGAAGTCATCATCCTTAGTAGTGATTTAATCTGGCCGCTGAAGTCGAGTTGTTAGGCAAAAGGCGAACCGGAAACGTGAGAGTGAGAAGTTCATTTCGTTGACATCATTGGCATCGTCATAGGCAATGAACTAGAAAAGAAACAATAGGTCAATGTAAGGCAAACAGGAGAAAAACAATAATGAGTGCAGCAGCGATTCAATTAGTTAATCAACCGATTATTGAGGCCGAAGTTTTTGAACATCGGCTGGAAAAGCCCTTTAACAACGTTTCGATTTTTGAGATGGCGCCTGAACAAAGGTTGCGGCGCGCGTTAAATCAAATTTCTGAACTTCAGTCTGAACTCCGTTCGCTCCGTGAGGAACTGGCGCGGTCTGAACGTTCAGCGACTCAATATCAACAGTTGTTGCGCAATGCGACGATGCGCGAACAGGAATTGCGCGCTCAGTTAGGTCAAGAGATGATTTAATTGAGAAGTTTTCATATGGTGGGCGGTGATCCGTGCCACTGCCAGGTTTGTCCCGCTCCATCAGGTTCTGGTTACTACCCGTTATTTAACCCTCAAGGCGTATCTTGTTGCCCATTTCCCGCCTTGAAGTCTTCGCCCGATCCCCACCTAATATTCCGACGACCGCCCAAAAACCCTTGCGGTTTAGTCCTTATTCCCCGTAAATTGCGCTGGCTACCGATCCGGCGAACCCCTCACTATTTGGCTAAACGCTCATGACGCCCTGTAAACGATTCTTGCAATGATGACAGGACTGAAAAATTTCCTCACGGATGAACACGGCCAGGATGTGGTCGAATACTCTCTCTTGCTCGTTTTGATTGGTGCCGTGGTGCTGATCTATCTCACTGGAATGGGTTTGAACTTGACCTCTATTCTGCAACAGATTGGAGCCAAGTTAGAGTTGTTTGCCAACACTACATCCTAACCGATTGGCAATTATCTTCTGATAAAAGGCCTTTCGCCTTGTTACTCCTTTCTACTTCACCTGACTTTGTCCGGCGGGCCACCGTCCGGCTTTGGCCATTTTTCGCAGCGTTGAAAGTTTCCCGCTTCAAGATTAAAGTTGCGCCTCCTTAAATAATTCCAAACGTAAACGTCAATATATCAAGACTGAGTTCTATGCCACACAAAGTCACACTTATTCCTGGCGACGGCATCGGCCCGGAGATTACTGGCGCAGTCGTTCGCATCATCGAAGCAGCCGGTGTTGAAATCGAATGGGATAGCTTTATAGCCGGAGCTGAAGCACTGAGCCGCTTCGGCGACCCGCTGCCCGAACCAGTATTGGAATCAATCAAGCGGAACAGGGTCGCCCTGAAAGGGCCATTGACGACGCCGGTCGGCACTGGCTTTTCCAGCGTCAACGTCCGATTGCGCAAGACGCTTGATCTGTATGCCAACCTGCGCCCAGTTAGAACTCTGCCTGGCATCGTCACTCCCTTCGGCGACCTCGACCTGGTCGTCGTCCGCGAAAACACCGAAGACTTGTATTCAGGTATAGAACACATCGTTGTGCCCGGCGTTGTCGAAAGCATCAAGGTCATCACCGAGAAAGCGTCCACGCGCATCGCCCGATTTGCGTTTGAATACGCCGTCCGCGAAGGTCGCAAGAAAATCACCGCCATTCACAAAGCCAACATTATGAAGCTGTCTGACGGCCTGTTCCTGGACTGCTTCCGCAAGGTCGCCGCGGAATATCCTGACATTCAGGCCGACGACAAAATCGTAGACAACGCTTGTATGCAACTTGTCATGAAGCCGCAGCAATTCGATGTTTTGTTGCTCGAAAATTTGTACGGTGACATTGTCTCGGATCTGGCTGCGGGCTTGGTGGGTGGACTTGGCATCGTGCCCGGCGCCAATATTGGTGAATTGGGATCGGTCTTCGAGGCTGTTCACGGCAGCGCACCCGACATCGCGGGCAGGAACTTGGCTAATCCGACCGCCCTGCTTCAATCGGCCATTTTGATGTTACGGCATTTGGGCGAGCGGGATGCGGCGAGCTTGATTGAACGCGCGATGATGTACACGCTGGCTGAGAAGAAAGTTCGAACGCGTGATCTGGGCGGCACCGCGCACACCACCGAATATACTGAGGTTCTTGTCGCCACAATGAAAGAAATGGCGTAGAAGCTCTCTACAGCACATACACTGGGGCCAATGTCAGAGGCGAAAGGTAGGCGTTTGCGGCATTCGCGTTTTTTATTTCCCACCAACGCGCTCGGACTGACGCAACAACCTCACCGCATTCTCGTGTTCGGCGGAACTGGCCGAAAACTTGTGCGAGCCATCGCTCTTCGTCGCATCCACCACGAAGTAAAGATAATTGGTTTCCGCCGGATTGAGCGCCGCCTGAATCGAACGCCGCCCTGGTGAGGCGATTGGTCCTGGCGGCAGTCCTGCCCGCCGATATGTGTTATAAGGTGAATCACGATCCAGATCGCTTTGATAAATCTTTCCGCGGTATTTCCCTTCAGCCAGCGCCGCATAGATCACCGTCGGGTCACAAGCCAGCGCCACATTCATCTTCAACCGGCGATGAAAGACCGACGAGATCACTTCACGTTCACTGTCTACTTTCGCCTCTTTCTCGATC
>JBDSAM010000319.1:0-7847 GCA_039922135.1 Blastocatellia bacterium | reverse complement strand
CTCCAGCCAACCGGCCCTGCTTCATCACCTCGCCTGTTGCCGGGTTTAGCGCGGTGAAGATGCCGCCCTCTTTCAGCAGATAAATCACATCCTGATAAAACAACGGCGAAGGCGTATTGGGTAGCGTCTTTTGATACTTCCACAGAAAATTCGATTCGGTCAGGTCGCCGCGCATCTCTTTTTGGCGATCAATACGATACGCCAGCATGCCGTTCTGCACGGTACGTCTGGCTTGATACGCCTGCCAATCGCGCTCATTCAGCAGGCCGTCCCGGTCTAGATCGAAATCCACCCAGGCTTTCTTAATCTTCAGATCGCCCAGTTCGTCGGGCGAAAGTTTGCCGTCTTTGTCAGCGTCGTACTTCTTCAACACCTCAGCGAACGGCGGGATGTCTTCCTGTTGGCCGGGGTCAGCGCCGCCCGCCCAGCCCAGGATGTAGAGGGCATCACGCCCAAAAACCGGCGTCGGTTTAATCTGCCACGTCAGGCCGCGGATGAACCAGATCTCCTTGCCTGTCTCAACATCGAAAGCCGACATTCGCAACGAACCGGCAACCAGCACTTGCAAACCGCCCTTTGCCGGTTGAAATAGCACGGGTGTTGAAAAGCCGCGCGTGGCATCGGGACGTTCTACACGCCATTTCACTTTGCCCGTCTTCTGATCCACTGCGACAAAGAACGAATCGCTTTCAGAATCGCAGTTGAGCAGCACCAATCCACCGGCGAGGATCGGCGACGCGCCCATCCCGAACGGATTGTTGAACGGCCCCATCGGCATCCGCCAACGCTCTTTGCCTTCGCGGTCGAACGAGATCAAGCCGAAGTCCGTGAAGAAGGCATACACGTTCTGCCCATCGGTCACGGCGCTGGGCGAGGCGGGCGAGTTCGATTTGTGCAGTTCCTGTTTTCGCGGATTCGGCACGTCGCGTTGCCAGACGATTTTGCCTGTAGCGCGATCTAGGCTAATGACGAAAAGCTTGCTCGCCGCGCCTTTGCGCTCATACGCCGTGACGAAGATGCGATCCGCCGACAGCACAGGAGACGAATGGCCAGGCGGCAGCGGCGTTTTCCAAACGACGTTTTTGTCCGGGCCAAATTCGACTGGAAGATTGGCGGCATCAGAAATGCCTGAACCATTCGGCCCACGAAATTGCGACCAGTCATCAGCCGCGGATGACGACCAACCGCTGAGAGTCAGCGAAAATACGAGACACGCGATGAGTGATAGCCTGCAATTTGACATCGGGTTAATCCTCAGTTCTGTTTGGCAAAGCAATACAGCGTGCTTTTCGTCCGTACGTAAATCTTGCCGTCATCAATGGCGGGCGTGGCGAAGACTTCATCGCCGAGCGTGTTGACGGCCAGCACATCCCATTCGCCCGCCGCTTTGACCACCGACACGGTTCCGTCCTGGCTGACCAAATAGACCTTGCCGTCAGCTCCAACCGGCGATGCAAAGTATTTATCAATTGCGCCTTTCAGCCGACCTTGTTTGATCACGTTACCTGTCGCTGGATCAAATGAAATTAGAATGCCGCTGTCGTTGACCATAAACAGCGCGCCTTGATAAAGCAGCGTGGATGGTACCTGCGGCACGGGGCGTTGATACTTCCAGCGAATTGCGGTCGAGGTCATATCGCCTTTACCGCCGAGTTTAATCGAGAGCAATCCATTCTCCGCCGCCATCATTGAGCGGAAGATGTCCCAATCCTTCGTGTTTAGTTTGCCGTCGCGGTTCTGATCGAACGCATCAAAGCCGTAGTTCGGACTAAGCACTTTGTCCATTGGATCAGTCCCGCTGATCTCATCTTTGCCGACGAAGCCGTCTTTGTTTTTGTCGTAACGCTTCAGGCCTTCCTCAAAACTGACAGTGGCAATCTGCTTGCCGGGCTGATTCAGCGGGAAGCCCCAGCCGTTGACGTACGCATATTCGTTGTCATAACTCGCCACCGACTTCATTTCGCACGCCAGCCCGCGCACCCACCAAACGCGCTTGCCGTCTTCAACGGAATAGGCCGAAAGTTGAAACGATTCGGGAATCAGCAACTGTTTCGCGCCCGTCTTTGGCTGGTATAAGGTTGGCGTCGAATAGCCGGAAATGACTTCGGGGCGATCAATTTTCCATTTCGTCTGGCCAGAGTTTTTATCAACCGCGAGCAGGAACGAGCCGCCGTCCTGATCCACCGGCAGAATCAGTTTGCCGTCCACCAGAATTGGCGATGCGCCGTAACCATACGAAATATTGAAGGGTTCCATCGGTACGCGCCAGCGCTCTTTGCCATCGGCATTGAAGGCGATTAGGCCGAAGTCTTGAAAATATGCGAAGACATTTTCGCCGTCAGTGACAGGACTGGCCGAAGCCGGACCGTTGACGTTTTCCAGCCGCCCTGCTTTTGTGCGCGGGACTTCGCGCCGCCAGAGTTCCTTGCCTGTCTTGCGATCCAGCGCAATAACAAAGAGCTGTGGCGCTTTTTTATCGCCGCTGTACGCCGTCACGAAAATACGGTTGCGCGCCAGCACGGGCGATGAGTGTCCCGCGGGCAGCGAAGTTTTCCAGACCACGTTCTTGTCAGGGCCGAATTCCGTTGGCAAATTCGTAGCCGTCGAAACGCCTGTGCCATTCGGCCCGCGAAAACGCGACCAGTCGCCATCAGCCAAAACGCTGATGCTGATAACAACCATCAGACAAATCGAAATTGTCCATCGAGCATGATTTTTCATAAAGCCTTCTTCTAGGTTTTGCCGCCACAGGTAACGGCAGTTTGATATTCTGCTCAAGCCATCACGGCCAGTGTGCTGAGCAGCGGTTCGGCGAACTTCTTTTCTCCAACAACCCCAATTCTTTTTACGGCGTCTTGGCGCGGCAATCCCTTGGTCATCAGCCGCCAGGCGGTGTCTTGATCAAGCCGAATCTGACAAGCGGCATTTACGCTCGCGCCGGTGTAAAGCTGCCAGGTATCACTGGATTTGACCAGTGTCCATTCGCCGCCCGCTTCCCCCGTAATGGTCAATGTGATGTGTGTTCCTTCGTCTGCCTGCGTGTTGTAGTAGCTGCGCGGCAATGCGCGAAAGAAAGCGTCCAGCACAGGATGAAGCCACTTCCGGTCATACAGAGCAGGCGCGCCCACGGCGTCACGAAT
Source organism: Blastocatellia bacterium (assembly GCA_039922135.1). Classification (GTDB taxonomy): domain Bacteria; phylum Acidobacteriota; class Blastocatellia; order RBC074; family RBC074; genus RBC074. The sequence goes on along the minus strand of JBDSAM010000319.1, from coordinate 4,707 downwards.
CTGCTGCTGGTGATGCCATTTTTCGGTGTATTCGCGCGCCACGTCGAACCAGTGAAGCGAAGCGCCTTCGCCCGCCCAGGCAACCGAAAAGATCGCCGGCGAAAACGGATCAATGGATTTGAAAAGAGCCGCGACTTGCGCTCCCGTCAGTGACAGGAACTCAATCAGCAGTTGCGGGCTGATACGTTTGGCCGCCTTGATCCAATCAGCATTAAGTTGATTCAAAAAGCTAACCAGATCGCCATAGCTTTCAGGTAAAGACTTGGCAATCGGCTTGTCCGGCGGGGCCTGCGGCATGCTGTCGCGCTGATATGACAACCGACGAATATCGCTGTCCAGCAGATGCGCCGCGATGTCGCGAACCTGCCATGCGCCCGCGACCGTCGGTTTGTGCCAATCTTCATCAGACAAACCACGCAGCAGCGCCAGTAACTCTTCGTGAATTTCGCCGAATAGGTCGGCGACCAAGATAGGCTCAACCGGTTTCATTGGCGGATTCCTTCAGGCATCTTCAGGCACGAAGCCGCAGGAAGAGATACAAAGGGTTAAAGCCCTCGGTGGTCATGAAAAAGTAATGCTGCTCAAGTTCTGCCCGTAACCGCAAGGTTATAGTGGCAGATGAAGTACTTGATTGCGCCAATGTGATTCTTGAGCTTCTTTGAAAAACTGAGAGTCGAGCGTACCAACCGCGAGACTCGTTGACGCAAGGTACAATTGAATCGCTCGATGATATTGGTCATCCCTGACCCTTTCGCACAGACCAGATGACGAGACTTAGGAATCACACTTTTGTACGCTTCCCAAGCGTCAGTACGAAAGGTCGCTTGCTCGCGATACTCCCGGGGAATCCGATTCCACAGCTTGCGTGCGCTCTTGCTCGAACGGTCGCCGACGTAGAAGGCGATGACTTGTTTCGTTTCGACATCAATCGCAATCCAGACCCACTGCTTATTCTCTTTGCGCTTGACGAAACTCCACATTTCATCGGCCTCGGCTTCCAATCGCAGAAGCTCAACCTGTCCGGAAGTGCGATGCGGCAATTCGACATTGAGGTCTTTCGGCAAACAGTCGTAGACCTCGCCGATGAAGGTCAGCAGCCACCGCAGAGAGACCTTCATCACCCGACAGATGCCCAGCAATGACAAGCGTTCGAGTAACAACTGTCTGATCAAATCGCGTTCGGCCTCGCTGATGTGTTGCGAGTTTTCAACAAATTGCCGACCGCAGTTTTTGCACCGGTAATTCTGTTCTCCATAATGGGTATGCCCATTGCGTTTGATTTGCGATAATCCGCAACCAGGACAATTCAGGTTGTTCATGGCAGTGACTCCTTGTAATGAGTTTATAGTCAATCTCAGTTTACTTGGAGTTACTGCCTACTTTTCAATCTCCCAGCATTACTTTTTCATGACGACCAAGCCCTCTTCGTATCTCTTCGTGGGTAAATGGTTTTTACCGATTGTCATCCTGCAAAGGATCTATCGCTGGCGGTTTGCCCGGCATGCGTTCGTCCAGATGCTCTTTCAGCCTCAGAAGCGGCACGCCGTCAGTCCACCATTTCGGCGCGTATTTGCCCATCAGGTAGTGGTCGAAGAATTCGCGCATCCGGATTGTGTAATCTTTCATATTGGCCGGCACGCGCAGGCCGTGATTTTCGCCTTTGTACTGCAACATCACGACTGGCTTCTGCAAACGACGTAGCGTGTTGTAGTAGAAGATGCCCTGCGTGAAGTCCACCGCGCCGTCCTTGTCGTTGTGCAGAATGACGAGCGGCGTCCGGACGTTCTTGGCGTGCGAGATGGGCGAGTTGCGGACGTAGGCTTCGGGAATGTCAATCGGGCTGCCGGTGAAGCGTCCTTGGCTGCTTTCAAAAATCGCCATATTGCCGCCGCCCGAATTCCAGTAGATCGAGTTGTACATCGTAATCATCTCAGTCAGCGGCGCGCCCGCCACCGCAGCCGCGAAGGCATTAGTTTGCGTCACCAGAAACGACGTCTGATAGCCACCCCAGGAATGGCCCTGGATGCCTACGTGGTCTTTATCCACAATGCCCGTCTTGATCGCCGCTTCCAGCGCGGGCAGCACGCACCAGACGGCGGACATTCCCGGATCGTTGACCTTGTAAACGATGTCCGGCATCAGCACCGCATAACCTGCGCTGGTATAGACGGACTTATTGAAGCCGTTGTAGGTTGGCGCGGTATACCTATTCAACCCATCCGAAAGTTTTTCGTAGATGTAAACAATCGTCGGATAGCTCTTGCCCGGCTGATAGTTTGCGGGCAGGAACAATGCGCCTTGCAGCTTGTCGCCCTTTGCCGAAGTGTATTCAATCAGCTTTGCGCCCGATGACCACAGGAAGTCTTTCTGCTGCGGATTGGCGTCGGTGACCTTCTTGCCGTTGGCAAGCTGAGCATCGGCCACGTAATAGCTGGGCGTGTCCTGATAAGTCTCGCGCGTGTAAAGCCAGACATCAGCCTTTTTCGCCTTCATTACACTGCCATAAGCAGCGTCATCCCATTGCAACATCTTCGCGCCCGGTCGGCCAGAGTCAATGCGCGCGATGCCGGATTTCTTCGTCCATTCGCCGTAGGTGCGAATGTAAACCGGCTGGCTCAGATCAATTCCCTTCTCGTCAGCATCAATGCGAAAGCGAGTTTGATAACGAATCTTCTCCTTCTTGCCATTTACGGTCAGGTTCGTTGCCTGGCCACCGTGAACTGGGACATTCCAGATATCCCAATTATCCGACAGCAGGAAGGATGCGCTATCTTTCGTCCAACCGACGATATTGGTCGGTGGCTTGACGACGTTGTGGTCGTCTTCGGTGTCAATGAAGCTGGTCGGGATTTTTTCGGTGATGTTGTACGATCTGCCCGCCACCATATCGTAGGTGAAGAACTGACCATCGTCGTAATACAGCAAGTGCGTTCCGTCAGGCGACGGGCCGAAGTTCCAGCGGCTCTTTTTCACTGCAAGTTTCTTTGCGCCAGTTTTCAGGTCAATGACGTAAATGTCTTGATAACGCCGCCCGTCCAGATTGCCCAGTGGCTCGTAATCACGGCTGTCGAAACCAATGGCAAATTTCTGCTTTGGCGCGGCAATCACGGTGCGTATCTCTTCATCAGCCAGACGAATAAATTTCTTGCCGGTCAGGTGATAGATGGCCAGATAGCTGAAGTTCTTGTCGCGGCTCTCTTCGACCTGCTGCTGCGATTGCAAGCGCGAGTCTTTCCAATGCCACAAGACTAGATCGGGCTTCTCCTGCTCATCTTCCGGCTTCTTTATCATCGCCAAGTCAGGCTTGGCCTCGCCATCTTTGGCTGCGTCTTTCTGCGCGCCGACTTTTTTCTTTTTGACTTCGTGAATACCAAAGAGCACTGCGCTTTGATCATCTGTCCAGATGGGATTGCGATTGGGGCTGACGGTCAGGCCGGCGGGAAAGGATTTGTCTTCACGGGGATCGTAGGTCGTTTTTGATGGCGAACCATTGGCGAAGCTTGTGAATGCTACGACGCTGTAGAGCTTGTCCGCGTAGCCTTTATCTTCGATGCCCTTGACCGCCGCCAAGCCGTCGCCCTTCTCCGTCCAATTCAGCCCGCGATAGAGAGCCTTGTCGCTGTCGAGCGGCAGTACCGCGCCCGAAGCCATATTGCGCGCTTGAATGCCGTTGCCACTCTTTTCGTTGGCGTCAATCGTCCAGGCCAGCCAATCGCCTTTCTTGTTAAAGGCAAAATCAGCGACGTTGCCGACGTTGAGTTCATTGCCGGTCGCAAGTTCACGCAGGATCAGATCGGAGCCAGTCGCTTTGTCTGGCGCTGGCGCACCAGCAGGCGGCGCGGCGGGCATCGCAGGCATTCCTGCTAGGGGCGAATCAGCGCCGTATTTGTGCAGCGCAACCCAGGCCGCATTTTCAGCGGAGAAGCCAAACCGTTTGATCTTCTCAAACTCAACCTTCTTTTCGGTCGCCAAGTTGATGACGGCGACTTTGTTTTGCAAAGGCTTGCGCTCTTTCTTCAGCTTCTTGCCTTCCTTGAAAGTTGGCGAGATGGTGAAGGCGAACCATTTTGAATCGTCGGAGAAAGCAATCTCAGGCGAACTAGTCACGCCGAAAGCCGGTAACCCGCCGCCAAAGCCTTGCGATTCGCCGACGGCAAAGCGCCACTCTTTGCCGTCGCTGATGCGGCGCAAGACGAGTTCGCTGTCGCCTTCGTTCGGCGTCAGCTTATGAGCGAACCATTGGCCATCATTGGAAACTGTCGGCGAAGCAATACGCTTCCAGGCCAGACTATCGGCCAGTTCAATTGGACGTTGGACATTGGTCGCTTGCTGTGTTGCCTGACCCGATGCTTTGAATGGCAAGGGTGAAGCCAGTGCCAGAGCAAACAACAAAACTACAGCAATCATCCGATTCTTTTTTATCAATAGCGGCCTCCTGATAGGTGGGAAGGTGTTTTGTGGTTCCACCTTCAGAGAAAAGCCTGGGTAATCTGAAGTCGGAACAGAGCAGAGCGATCAAAATGAAATTCGCAAGCCAAGTTGAATCTGCCGCGATGTGGTAACAGTGGAACGAATGCGGCCGAACGTAGCGATAGCCGCCGGTTGTGTCGGCGCCAGCGATGCAGGCGGAGCATTCAACGCATCAGATGTTCCAGCGTAGACCTGCAAGTTCGGCGTCCCAAAGTTGGCGCGGTTGAATAGATTGAA
>JBDSAM010000318.1:0-6370 GCA_039922135.1 Blastocatellia bacterium | reverse complement strand
ATCACTCTCAGGCCCTAGATCAATCGGTTTGGTGATGTATTTCCCCCCGCTGGATTGCGAAAGAGATTCGTAACGCTGCTGCCCATTGGCGGAAACGCGAAGGATGGTGGCAGCAGGCACGTCTTTGCCCGATGAGTTGGCGGTAAAAATCGCCGGAGCGACCGGCACGACCTCTACCGTTCCCGTGGAGATTGTGCTGCCTGCCTTAACGACAACATTGGCTGTGCCAACGGCGGTGGCTGCAGGGATGGCATAGTTGACCTGAGTCGGCGAAACGAAAAAGAGCCCGGCTTTGCGCCCGTTAACTTCCACCGATGTGCCTGCCAAATCAGTTGGCAGTTGATTGCCCGGCGTATTTGGATCGGCGTCACTAGCTTGTACTGTTTGTGAAGCCAGTTGCGTCCCGAAAGCCGCGACGATGGATTCCGGCGCAACAAAGGGAACGGTGCCGAAAGCGGCGGCGGAAACAGTCGTTACCGTTTCTAACGGCGCTGTGGCAACCATCCTAACCATATGCGAGGCGCTGGCTGACGTTATTGCCATCTCCGGCATCGCCTTTACTACTTCACTACGCGCCTGGCGTTCAACTTTTCCCCATCGCGCCGCGACAACACTCGCCCCAATCAGTAGCGAAGATGCTAGTAGCAATACTAGCCAATTCCGTCGGTAACGCGCGCTGACAATCGCGCGACCCAGTTCAATCACACTTAGGGCTTTTGGCAGAACCGTGCGGCTCGAAAACATAGTGACCTCCAAATAACGACCAACTCTCATTCCGTTTAGTAACAAAGAATCAATGACGATGAGGGGCGATCGGGGACAAGCAACGAAGGCTTGCGAATTCAGGTGAGGGACGCAGCCAAAGCGGGGATACTGAGGCTCAGCCGCTTTTTGAAATGATTCAACCGCGAAAATCGGTTGCTAAAGCGAGTACGGCTGCCCGGCGCACGCGAGAAGTATATCCGTCTAAAAATGTGATGCAAGCACTAAGATTCTGGCAAATTTCGCATGTGCCACAATCGTCCATCCTGGCTACTCTTGATATACGCACGAGGCGTCATATCTTGTAATCACGCGCAGACAAATAATCACGCGCAGACAAAAAATGCGGGGCCGATTCATCATCAGCTCCCGCAAGTACGCTGCTTCAGGCTATGCGTTGAGGCAGATCGAGAAATTACATATCAGGTTTAGGCGCGAACCAGTCCCTTGAAATTCGCCGTGTTGGCCTGATAACCGGGAAAGATCGTATTGATGTTCGACGCGCCCAAGTGATTCTTCGCCAGTTCGGCAAAGACATCGCGGAAGTCCGTCGTCAGTGCCAGATCACGCCCTTCATACAACTCATTGGTCTTCAGCCCTGGCCATTTGCCATAGACCTTGCCGCCTTTAACTACGCCACCCAGTGCAAACATAACGCTCGCATGGCCGTGATCAGTACCGCGATTGCCATTTTCTTTAGCCGTGCGACCGAATTCGGTCATGGTCAGAATAACTACTTCGTCGGCTCGATCTTTCAGATCGGCATAAAGCGCCGCGATGCCGTTCGAGAATTCGATCAAACGATTGGCAAGCTGGCCCTGCCCAGCGCCTTGGTTGGCGTGCGTATCCCAGCCGCCGATGTCCGTGAAGGCGATTTCCAAACCGATGTCGGACTTCACGAGTTGGGCAACCTGGCGCAGCCGGTCGCCGAACTGACCGCGCGGATAGACCACGCCTGCCGCTGGTTGATATTGATTCGGATTGACCTGCTTCAACAGCTTGACGGCATCAAACGTCTCTTTGCCCGTACCGCGCAGCGCGTCGTTGACCGTTTGCGCGTACATTGCTTCAAAGCCGCCCTGCACCGCTTGCCCCATTTCGCCGCCGCCAGAGCGAATAGTGAAATCATTAATGCTGGTCATCGCAATGGCCGCGCCCCTGCCCTGCATTGTGCGCGGCATGTTGGCGCCCATCGCCACGGCGCGAAACGGCGAGGCTTTCGGGTCAGGCTTCGCTTGCAAATAACGATTTAGCCAGCCGTCGGTCGTGCTCTTCACGCCGGGCGTTCCGGCTTCCATATAATCCTGCGCGTCAAAATGCGAGCGCGTGTTGTCAGGCGAGCCGACCGCGTGAATGATCGCAAGTTGCCCCGAATCGTAAATAGGTTTGAACGACGCTAGCGCCGGATTCAATCCAAAGAACCCATCCAGATCAATGGCCGTCATCGGATCGCCACTCTTCGGTCGCGGGACGGCAATACTTGGGCGCAGGCCGTAATAAGCCTGATCCCCGTATGGCACGACGGCGTTCAACCCATCCATTGCGCCGCGTTGGAAGATTGCCACCAGAAGTTTCTTGCGGCCATTTTTGCCCGTCTGCGCCAGTGTGCGCGTCAGGAAGGTCGGCGATGCGGTGGCCGCGCTTAAACTAGCCAATGCGATTCCGCTGCTTTTCAGGAAAAATCTTCTATCCATTGTTATTGCTCCCTCTTACTGCCGTTGAAACTCTGGCGAGCCCAGGATCAATCCGACAACTTTCGCCACATCCACGCTGCTTGTGCTATTTGCTCCGTTATTCATTGCCACCGTCTGTTCACCCAGACTCTTGTCAATCGTGGCGCGCGATTGCGACGAGAGTTCTCCCCGCAGCAATAATTTCGCGTAACGGTCTACAAGCTGCGATTGATTCAATCCATTGGTTTGAACACCGGATACCAGACTATTTAGATTGACGCGCGTGCCGGGGATTCTGTTACTTGCCAGCGCTAGCGCGAAGTTCATTCGTTCGAGCAAAGCGCCTGCATTCACCCAATTCTCCGCGACATCGGCATAACCGGTTGGCGGTTGCGCCATAAATAGTCCCTCGCCCATCTGCGCGATCCACCGATGGAACTGCGGGCCGCCGTTGGTTTCCGCGCCAATCGCGCGAGCAGCACTGACGGTCATTTCGAACGGGGTTTTGATCTTCGCGCGGTAATTCTCTGCCGCGAAAAATTCCGGCGAAGTGAGCATTGTCCGCAACACTTCGCGGATATCGCCATCGCTCTTCTGGAACGTCTGCACCATCCGGTCGACCAACGCCTGCGGCGGATGGTCGTGGACGAACTTGCGCACCAGTTTGGTTGAGATGAATTTCGCCGTCGAAGGATGCGTGGCCAGCAGATGAATCACAGCGTAGCCATCTTTCTGCCCGCCACCCGCGGCAATTTTTTTGCCAAGCACGGTCTTCTCGCCATCGTCGTGAATCATTGGATTGAAGATAAACTCAGCGCCCGCGCGGGGATTTCGCAGCGTCCAACCGGTCAGGCAGCGCGCCACCTCCTGCACGTCTTTCTGCGTGTAACCGCCATCAACGCCCAGCGTGTGAAGCTCCATGATCTCGCGAGCGTAATTCTCATTCAATCCGCGCGGTGGCTTTTTGATCTTCCCGTTATTGTTGAGCGGCGCTTGCATCGCCTGCCTCTGAGGGTCAGGCGTCTTGTCATTCGGCAGATTACTTACTTGGCGATCCATCCTACGCGGATTCACGGGACGATCGGCAACTCTTCCTCCGTTTCCACCATTGGCCTGCATAGACTGTCGCCGAGCCATTGCCTTCTCTCGCATCGCCATCGCTTGCGCGTTCGGGGCGGCGCTTTGCCAGTTATCCAAATAAAAGAGCATCGCCGGGCTTTCCGCCGTTGCCTTCAGCAAATCTTCGAACTTGGCGAAGACGTGCGGGCGAATCACATCGCGTTCGTAAGTGGTCGTCAACACACGATCCGCGCCCTTCTGCAAATATATGTTGAAGTGATTGAACCAGAAGTCGGTCATCACTTCCTGCAACTGCTTCTCGCTGTAAACGGCGCGCAGAATTTTAGATTGCTGCAATTCAATCGCGACTTGTTGCGGCTGTTTGTAGCCCATCTCTTTTAATGCCTTCTGCACCTCACGGCGCTTGGCGACTTGATCCGCATCAGACATCTGACTGGGGGACGACTGGTTTCCGCCAGCGGCTCCAGGCAGGTCCAGCCCCTTTGTCTTAAGCGCCTCCCGTAGAGCTTGTGGTGGCGGATAATAGTTAGCGAGTTCGGCGTTACTTAGATGGATGCTCTCGATGTTCTTGAGCTTTTCCGTGATGACCTGATCATAGATGCGGTCAGGATGAAGTTGTTCATTCAGATATTTTTCCCATCCTATTTTCGTCACTCGCTCAACATCGCCTGGACGCGCGCCGAATGTAATGCGGTCAAGCAGATGGCTCGATTTCTGACCATCGCTCAGGCTTGTGGTCTTTTCTGTGCCTTTTGCCTTGCTCCTTTTCTTTACATCCTGTGCCAAACTCAATGGCGAGCTGAACGCCAGCAAGAAAGCCAGCATTAAGACACTGATTCTTGCGATTGATGTTTTCTTCATTCCTTGCCTCCAAATATATCGGTTTCCCATTCGCAACTTAGAACTTGATGACTATGAATGCAATCAGGTAAGCGATTGCAACAATTGTATCTGTTGGCTGGTTAGAGAATGAGTTGGCAGGTTTGGCCGGAAAATTCAACGCGCAAAACAAAAAAAGAACGGTTGCGCGACTGCGTATGGCCTCCCCCAAGAACCATACGCAATCGAGCAACCGTCCTATCTGGAAAATCTCTTCGACGTTTGATATCCCCCAACATCTCTCGTCTCCGAGCTTTTACCTAAACTGCTGAAGCATTGCTTGTCGTTCTGGTATTTAGCAACGATCATACCACTGGACTCAAAAGTGCATTATTTTCAGTTTTTATCTTTCTAAGTCATTGCTAAACAATAAATAAATCCTCCCTCTATTTTGTATCGTGCGGTTCAAGAATCCTAGCTTCCGCTCTCCATGGAATGAAACACTACACAGCGAAACTTGTTTTGTACCTTTTTAGCTATTACGCAGGCAGAGTTGAGAAATTCAGTTTTAAAGAAATCTGGAAAGACGACAAGAAGTTAGCCAAACTGCCATTACTATGGCTTAACTTAGGTAGGGGGATTGTCCAGAATCTAGTTGAAATTCGGTCTGTTGGATCGTCAAAGGACAGAGGGCAACAGAGTCTGTTTTAGTTGAAATTCTGCTTCTGCGCAGCCGCCGCGATTGCTGCGTGCAAGTGCGGCAGCCGCGCGTAGTTGTCTACTTTACGCATGCGGGGTTCGGCTTCCAAGAGTCCGGCGGCGACCCAGCGGTGGCGTTGCGTAGAGTTCGTCCAGCGTTTGACGTTGCGCGTCGAATGTTCGATCAGTGAATTCAGGTTCTCGATGCAGTTCGTCGTCGCGAAACTGCGCGCGAATTCCGTCAGGCCCAGACGCTGTAAAGTCAGCGTTTCGCTCAAGCCTTCGCGCAAAGAATTCGCTGCTGAACGATTGTCGCGCTCCAACGTTTTAGCGAGTTGTTCGAGTTCGTTCAGCGCTTGTTGATGATCCGTCAACGCCCAGGCGCTGTGCAGTTGATGCTTCAGGCGCGCGTGTTTTTCTTTCGCCAGGTAGCTCAACACGTTTTCGCGTTTGTGCCACTGGCAGCGTTGGATCAGCGCCTGCGCGCCGAAGACGTCGGTCACGGCTTTGTGAAAACCTTTCGCGCCGTCGAGTACGCACAGCAAGCCGTCGCGGATTTTAAAGCCGCGACGCTGTAGGTCTTTGAACAAATCCACGCAGGGCTGGTGATGCTCGCTCGTCGTTTGGACAAAGCCCAGCGGCACTTTGCGGCCTTGCAGCGTCACGCCTAAGACCAACACGATCTGTTGGCCGAGCAGATATTTGCCATCCATAAACAACGCGACGAAGGTCAGCTCGTCGTAACGACGCGCTTCGAATTCCTGCAACCGTGCGGCGCTGCGTTCGATGAAGGCTTGATCTACGGCAGACTTGCTCAAAGCCTGCGCCGAGGGCTGAGAGTGCAAGTCGGCAAAATCGCGTACCGACAAACCGAGCATCACGCTGCGCAACAGGTATTCGTCGTCAACGATGATCTCGCGCAGCCGTTCGTAGCTCTGCAAAGACTTGACGGTCTGCGCCTCGTGGTCGAAGACGCGCGGCACTTGAATGGTCAACCGATGCTCGCCAATGCGAACCGAACCGGGGTTGTAGCCCCAGCGGCTGTAGCGCCCTTCGTGCGGCTTGTCGTGCGAATACTTGGCGCCACACAAAGCGGCGACTTCTTCTTCGAGGACTTCGTTGACAAGCAGACGACAAAGGTCGAGATGACTTTCGAGCATCGCAATTTTGACATCGGCTGGCTGCGCTAAGAGCCAGCGTAAATTTTCTTTGTTAATCTCAGGTTTGGACATGAAAGGTCTCCTTGTTTGGGTTCAGGGTCACTGAATTTCAACTAAGAATCCCTCTGTGCCAATGGCTCGCCTGAGAAAAATTTCAACTAGGATTTGGACAATCCC
>JBDSAM010000317.1:0-2578 GCA_039922135.1 Blastocatellia bacterium | reverse complement strand
GATGATCGGCAGCGCGCGCTGTAAGGCTTCGTGGCTCTGATCAACCCACGTCTTCCATTCGGCCAGTGTGCGGAAGGATTCGTAGCGGCGACCGCTGAGCATCGCTACGCGGACGGCCAAAGCTCCGGCGGCTTTGGCATCTACCAAACTGCGTTCGAAGGCTGCGGTGTCGCCGGTTCTGGGGATTGACGCCATCCCTTCAATATACATTCCAAGCTCATCAGCACGGGCACGAAGCTTTGCCAGATCGCCATTCAGCGAAGTTTGAATGCCACCCGCTCCCAGCGCATGACATTTCTCCAGAAATTCATAAGCATCGCGCGCGCGCGGACGAGTTGCCGCTGCGCCCTGCGCGGGCGGGACTGCGCCGATCTCAGCACCCATAAAGGATGTGGAGGCGATGCCCATCTTGGATTGCGGGGCAGCAAAAACGCTGGCCCACGAAGGCTGCGAGAGCGCCGCCACGGCAACCGGCGCAGCAGCGCGTTGGAAAAAAGCTCTTCTACTGATGGCGCTATGCGCGAATGAATTTTCTTTTGTTGGGTTCATGAAATTTACCTGTCGGGCAGATATGAAACTACAGGCGAGAGAAACAGCAATAGCCGCCGCACCGCAGCGATCGTCACCGTTTTGTCGGCGTCTTCGGTTTCGAGCCGGATTTGATGATGAGTTCTGTCAGCAGGTCTACGGCCTGGTCTATGGGAAGAATGTCGGCAATGTCTATGGGCGTTCTGCCACCAGCGTTGCGCTCGTCCAGTGGAGCGCCCTTATCAGCCAGGAAGCTGATCACCTTGCATACCTCTTTCTGCTCGGCATTTAAGCCGAAGACAGTAACGGCGGCGTGAATGACGGTTGAACCGCTTTGGGTGACTGCCTTCACATCGGGATCAAGCTCAAAGGCGAACTTCACGACTTCAACGTTGGCGCTGCCCGCTGCCTGCATCAGCAACGTGGTTCCATCCTCGCCTTTCAGCTTCGGATCGGCGCCAGCGGAAACCAGCAGCTTCGCAATCTCCAGTTGGTTTGCTTTGGCCGCCACGTGCAAGGGGCTGATTTCGCCTGCGGTTGCGCGAAAAGCCCCACCAGCCCCGCCACCACCACCAGCGCGCGCCAGAGCTTTCGCGTTCCGGGCATTCGGATCGGCTCCCTTAGCTAATAGCTTCTTGACCAGTTCGACATCGCCGATTTGCGCTGCGGTGTGCAGCGGCGTGTTGCCGCGGGCGTCCGCGACCTTTACTTCAGCGCCGCCGTCAACCAGTGCCGCCGCCGCTTCCCCACTGCGGAAAGAAGCCGCCGCAACCAGCACGGGCGACCCATCTGGCAGCTTTGTGTTTGGATCAGCGCCTGCCGCAAGCAGGCTTTGGATAGACTTCGCATCATTCTTGATGGCGGCAAATGTCAGCGCCGTGAATCCGCTCTTGGATGCCGCCTTCGCGTCAGCGCCCCGCGCGATCAACTCCCGCACCACTTCTGAATGGCCTTCCGACGCCGCCCACATCAGCGGTGTTTGGCCTTTGCGTGTCTCGGCAGCGTTGACGTTTGCGCCGCGTTCCAGCAGAAGCTTAACGGCTTCAACACTGCCAGTGTTGGCGGCGATCATCAATGCCGTTGTGCCGTCCCATCGCGCGGCGTTGACATCCGCGCCTGCACCAACCAGCTTTTTGATAAGGACGGCGTTGCCATTGTTGCAGGCAAGCGTGAGCGGCGTTTCGCCGTACTCATCTGCCGTGTTGACCTTCGCGCCCGCCGCCAGCAACATCTCCGCCGCTTCCGCGTCATCCAGATAGATCGCCCACGCCAGTGCTGTCGCCCCATCTGGCTGCGTCACGTTCACGTCGGCCTTTGCTTTGATCAGGGATTTTAGGGCGTTGTGGTCGCGCCGTTTAACCACGTCCAGCAGATTGGGAACGTCGTTGGCCAAACAGGATGCGGCGACCAGAAGCATCGCCGCGCCGCATTGCAGTAGGAGTTTTGCTCTCATCGAAATATCTTCGGAAGATGTTGATCAAACTGTCAGTTTGATCCGCGTGGCAAGCAGGCCCCTTGTAGATCAAAGGGCCTTCATCAGACTGAGGCAAACTGACAGCTTGCCCAACCGGTTAAACGTTGGCCAGACAATCCAGCGTGCCCGTGCTGTCTCCGAATTTCTCAACGGGCACGCCAGCCTTGTCCAGCATACTCACCAACAGATTGTTGAGCGGCGTGTCTTTGGGAAATTTCAGGTGGCGATTGCCTTTGACCTGGCCCGCGCCGCCGCCTGCCACAACAATCGGCAGGTCGTGATGAGTATGCAGATTACCGTCGCTGATGCTGCTGCCGTAAAGAATCATTGAATGATCCAGCAGATTGCCATCGCCATCGGGCGTAGCGGCGAGCTTGTCGAGCAGATACGCGAGCATTGCCACGTGATAGCGATTGACTAGCGCGAACCGGTCTTTGTTCGCCTCGATGTTCGAATGATGGGACAGTGCGTGGAACGCGCCCTGCACGCCGCTCGCGGGATACGCCGCGTTGCTCGTTTCCTGCGCAAACGGCAGCGTGGCGACGCGAGTGACGTCAGCGCGCCACGCGAGTACGA
>JBDSAM010000316.1:0-4916 GCA_039922135.1 Blastocatellia bacterium | reverse complement strand
CGCGGCGGCGAAGACACCGTTTATCTGACTGTCGTGGATAAAGACCATAACGCCGTATCATTCATTCAAAGCATCTTCAGCGCGTTCGGCTCCGGTCTGGTTGCGGGGGACACCGGTATTGTGTTGCACAATCGCGGAGCGGGTTTTTCGTTTGACCCAAACCATCCGAACAAGCTGGAAGGCGGCAAGCGGCCTTTCCACACGTTGATTCCGGCGATGGTCTTCCGCGATGGCCAACCGTGGCTGACATTCGGCGTGATGGGCGGCGATATGCAGGCGCAAGGCCACGCGCAGGTTTTGCTGAACCTGATTGATTTCGGCATGGACGTGCAGCAGGCCGGCGAACAGGCGCGCTTCCGCGATTTTGAAAGCGGGCTGGCGCTAGAATCAGGCGTTGGCCCAAATGTGCGCAAAGCGCTGGAAGCCAAAGGGCATCGCCTGACCGCCGCGCCGGGCGCGTTTGGCGGCTATCAGGCAATTATGATTGATCCAAAAACAGGAGCGCTTTTCGGCGGATCTGATCCGCGCAAGGATGGCTGCGCCATGGGCTGGTAATGGGTGAGCAAAATAAATCTGGGTCAAGAATCGGTCGTAAGACGATTTGCTAATACAGCAATGATTTCAAGTGGCATGATATTTTTGTCCACCAACTTAAACTTACATCGCTCAAGTCACCCATTAGGGACCGGCAAAATATTCTGAATCAAGTATGACAACTAGGAAAATTTTAGATCTCAAAGCGTTTGTTCCTGCTAAAGACTTTGCACTTTCCAGACGTTTCTATCTCGATCTGGGGTTTCACGAAAATTGGAGTAATGAGCAGGTGTGCGAACTAGAGCTGGATGGATATCGCTTCCTTCTACAGAATTTCTACGTGAAGGAACATGCCGAGAACTTCATGATGAGCTTGATGGTAGAAAATGCGGATGAATGGTGGGATCATATCAAGAACATCGGACTACTGGACAAGTACGACTTATACATGGCCAAGCCACCCGAATTACAACCCTGGGGGCTTCGTGTTCTCTACCTGACTGATCCTACCGGCGTACTATGGCATATTGCTGATCGTAAAAAGTTGTAACGGTATAAGGCCCAGTATGCGAATGAGGGTTAAAAACCCAAATTAGATAAACCACGGTCAGATAACCGAAACAATGTAAGTTGGTTGACAAAATCGCTAAGGTATTTAAAACCGCCCATAGATTAGCGAATCGCTTGTGCGACCGATTCGTACCTGTTTTATTTTGTCCACCACTTATCATTCATTACCATTAGGAGACTTCGCAATGAAAGAGAAACAAGCATCTGAAAAAACGGCGGTCTCGCGCCGTGACTTCGTCAAAACCTCTGCAACCGTCGGCGCGGGCCTATTGATTGTTCCATCGGCCATTGCCTTCGGTTCCGTGGCCAACTCATCGCTCGGCTTGGGAATCATCGGCTGTGGCGGGCGCGGCAATTACGATGGCGGAGAATTTCTGAATAACACGGACGTTCGCGTGACGGCGTTGATGGACGTGTTTGAAGACCGGCTGCAATCCACGCGCGCTAACTTGAGCAAGCAATCCGAAGCGAAAGGCCGGCCAGCAGTTCCCGAAGCCAATCTGTTCAAGGGGCACAAGTCTTATGAAAAGCTGGTGCAGTCGAAAGACGTGGATTTGGTGCTCGTAACCAGCCCGCCTTACTTCCATCCGGATCATCTGGAAGCTGCCGTTGCCGCAGGCAAGCATGTGTATTGCGAAAAGCCAGTTGCCACCGATGTGACAGGATGTTTGAAAGTCAAAGAAATCGGCAGGAAATACAACGGAAAGGTGAGCATGCACATCGGCTTTCAGAAGCGGTACGACGAAGGCTATCGCGGGATGATCGAACGCATTCACGCGGGCGACATCGGTGACATCGTGCTGGGCCAGACCTTCTATTACACAAACGATCTAGGCCGTCAGAACAAACCCGGCATGTCCGATCTGGAAGCGCGCATTCGCAATTGGGTATTTGACCGCGCGTTGTCAGGCGACATCATCACCGAACAGAACATTCACATTCTGGACATCGTCAATTGGGCGATGAAAACGCATCCGGTCAAAGCCACTGGCACCTGTGGGCGCGCGTTGCGCAAAGAGGTCGGCGGCGTTCCGGCGGATTACCTGTGCAGCGATCACTTCATCCTGACTTACACCTACCCGGGTGACGTTCACATCAGCTTCAATTCGAATCAGTTCAAAAATAAAGGCTACCGATCATCGGGCGAACGCTTCTTCGGCACGAAGGGCGCGTCGGATTCAAATCAAGGCGGTCCAGCCACCATCAGCCTGAACCAAGTGGAAGAAGGTCAGAAGACCGCAGACAAGATTGATACCGGCAAGGTGGATTTGCATATGGCCGTTGGCACGAAGATGAAAGCACTGATTGCCAGCATTCAATCCGGCAAGTTCGACAACCAGTGCGACCAGGGTGCCGACACGACGCTGACAACCATTCTGGGGCGTACTGCGGCTTATGAAGGAAAAGAAGTCACGTGGGACAAGATGATAAAGTCGAATGAGAAGTGGAATCTGAAACTCAATCTGGATTCACTTGGCGGCGGCGGTGCGGTTTCGATGAAGGGCTAAACAACGCAGAGTATTTCAACGCAAAGACGCAATGGCGCAAAGATTCAAAATTATGGGATCAACCTCTCTGCTGAATCTTTGCGCCGTTGCGTCTTTGCGTTAAGAAACTGCCCTCTTCACAACGCCTCGATCTCGGCAACCTCTTCTTCACTCAGCCGAAATTCCATCGCGCCAATAATGCCCGCAACCTGTTCGGCATTGCGTACGCCGACGATGGCGCCAGTCACAACTGGATCGCGCAATGCCCAGGCGATGGCCGCTTCGCCCGCCGTGCGATTGTAACGCGCGGCGATTTCTCTCAACTTATCAGCCAGTTTCAAATTGCGCGTCAGCAGCGGCTCCTGGAATTGCGGACTGCGTCGCCGCCAATCATCCTCCGGTAAACTTTCAACGCGTTCGCGGGTCATTGCGCCGGCCAGCATCCCCGATCCCATTGGCGAATAGGCCAGCACGCCTATGTTATTCGCGGCGCAATACGGCAGGCCATCAGCTTCGACTTCGCGCCGCAGCAGAGAGTACGGCGGTTGCAATGACGTGACGGGCGCGATGGCCTGCAGGCGGCGCAACTGATCGGCGTTGTAATTCGACACGCCTATCCAACGCACCTTGCCTTCGTCTTTCAGTTCGGCCATTGCCGCCCAGCCTTCTTCGATGTCCTCCTCCGGCTCCGGCCAATGCATCTGGTACAGGTCAATTACATCCACCTTCAATCGGCGCAAGCTGTTTTCGCATTCCTGGCGAATGTCAGCGCGTTTAAGCAGCTTGACGATCTGCCGGTCTTCGTTCCAGTTGCGCCCGCACTTGGTGAATACATACGGTTTCTTCGCGCGGCCTGCCAGCGCCTTCGCGACGACTTCTTCCGAATGACCCAGGCCATAGACCGCTGCCGTGTCTATCCAGTTCATTCCGGCGTCCAGAGCCGCGTGGATGGCCGCCACCGATGCGTCGTCATCTTGATCGCCCCACGCGAACGCCCAGCCAGCGCCACCCATCGCCCACGCGCCAATGCCCAGCGGCGTAATCTGCAAATCGCTATTCCCAAGTTGTTGTGTGTTCATCTTTCCTCGGCAAAGTGGAACGGACTTTAGTCCGTTTCGGGTAAGTAATTTTGCGAGACGAACCCGACTGGAGTCCGTTCCACTCGCGCCGCCTCTTCGGCTTGTTTTCGCTTCAGCCCTTCGCGGCCATCGTATCGAATGAATTTTGGCAGCAGCAATCCTAAAACCACCGATCCAGCCACACAAAGCACGCCGCCCGAGACCACCGATGCGCGCAATCCGAAAGCGCTGGCCACAATACCGGCTTCGGCATTGCCCAGATAAGGCCCGGTCAGATAGCTGATCATTTCAATCCCGGCCAACCGCCCACGCATATGATCCGGAATTGTCTGGTTCCACATCGTCATCCGAAACACGCCGCTGACAGCATCTGCCGCTCCGGCCAGCGCCAGAAACGCAAGCGCCAGCCATAAATTGCCAACCAGACCAAAAACAATGATGGCCGCGCCCCACACCGCTGCCGCAATCGTCACCGCCAGCCCGTGTCTGTTGATCCTGCTAGTCCAGCCCGAAGTCAATGAGATAAGCAGTGACCCAACCGCAGGCATTGCATAAAACAATCCGACCGACGCGCCGCCGAAACTTTCTGCAATCGCCGGAAACAGCGCGATGGGCATGCCGAAAAACATGGCGTTGATGTCTATCAGGTAAGTGCCCAGCAGTTCCTGGCGGCTGCGCGCGTATTTCAATCCATCAATGACAGATTTCAAACTCGGACGCTCATCGTCATCCAGTTTCACAGGCATCGGCACGGATCGAATCAACAGCAACGCAATGATTGAAATGATAAATGTTGCCGCGTCCAGCGAAAACGCGAAGGCTGCTCCAAAGCTGGTCGCAATTAATCCAGCCAGCGCAGGGCCGGCGATAAAGCTGAAGCTCCAACGGAACATGCCCAGCGCAGCCACCGCCGACATCAGCTCCGGTGCGACCAATCGCGGCGTCAGGGCTTCCAGCGCCGGGCGATGAACGCCATTCAATGCAGCAAACAACGCGGCCACTACAACCAATATCCACGTGCGCGGCTGCGCGAGTAGCGCATTCGCCACCAGCAATCCACAGCAGACCGTCATCCCCAGTTCAGCAATCACGACCAGTCGCCGCCGGTCAATAAAATCCGCCAAGGCTCCGCCGACAAATGCCATAACGAACATCGGCGCAGACGTCAGATTTCCCAGTTCGACAGTACCATGCCCTCGGACGGTGTACGCTCCGACCAGCCGTACACACTCATTCGCAAATCGGT
>JBDSAM010000315.1:0-11635 GCA_039922135.1 Blastocatellia bacterium | reverse complement strand
ACGTACTTGCCAAGCAATCGAGCAAAATTGCCATACGCGCGCGGATGCGTGGACGAATTGAGAAAGACGCCTTCCGCCGCCATTGACGCAGCGTCAGAGCCGAATGAAACCCACGGCAGCCGTAGCTCCTTTCGGACGTTCTCTTCCGACATCATGAAATAGATCGTATCCACGCGCGAACGATCTTCGAGAATCAAATCCATAATTGTTTCGACGGGGTCTTTGCCGCGCAGTTTGGCGACCTCGGCGATGTTCTTGCCCAGATACTGCCGAAGCGCGGGATTTCGGAAGCCAGCTAGCAAAATGCGTTCGGGCGTCCCGGCCAGCAAATACATGTTTTCCCATTGATTGGTCGGCGTGCGGACTTCGTCGGCAATCTTCTTGCGTGTTTCCGGGTCTTGCAACCGTTTGAAAAGCGCATCGAAGCCACCGTCCAATGTCCACGGCGGCAGCGTCGAATTCAGCCCGGTCGAGCCTGCTGTGTAGGTGTACATATCCGCCGTAATCTTCAGCCCATCACGACGAGCCTTTTCGACCATCTTGATGACCTGATCCATCTTCTGCCAGTTGGCCTCGCCTGAAGCCTTCAGGTGATAAATTTCGGCTGGGATGTTGGCTTCGCGGCTGATGCGCAATAGTTCTTCTACTGCCTCGATCAGTTGGTTGCCTTCGCTGCGCATATGCGAAATATATTTGCCTTTGTACTCGGAAGCGACCTTACACATCTCAATCAACTCTTCGGTCGTCGCGTAAAATGCTGGCGCATAAATGAGCGATGAGCCGATGCCAAGCGCACCTGCTTCCATCTCTTGTCTGACCAGTTCACGCATTTGTGCCAGTTGCTCTGGCGTTGCCCTCTTATCTTCCAGGCCAATGACATATTCGCGGATCGTTGTTGCACCAATGTAGGAAGCAATATTTTGCGAAATGCCTTTCTTCTCAGCATAAGAAAGATATTCAGCCAATGTTGTCCAGCCCGTCACGCCGCGCCGCTTCTTCATCTCTTCGGTCAGCGGCCCCATCGAACTTCCCTCGCCGAAAATTTGCAGTGTCACGCCCTGCTTCAGTTCACCCAGCGAACGTGAGTCAGTCAGCATCGAGTTGTAGGAATGCGAAAGCATATTGATAAAGCCCGGCGCAACGGCCAGCCCATTCGCATCAACCACCGTCGCGGCCCTCGAAGATTTCAGATTGCCAATAGCAACAACTTTATCTCCCCTGATACCGAGATCGGCACGGCGCGGCCTGCCGCCTATACCGTCATAGATCGTGCCGTTTTTGATGAGCACGTCAAACTCGTTATTTTGTTGGGCCGCTACGCCAGCCAGCAGCAGCCATCCGGCAATAAAACTCCATACCAGGAGGAATCGGAAACGCATCAGTTCTCTCTTTCTGTTTCGAAAAGCGGATTGGAAATTGGGCATTGTTACTTCAGCACGCGGCCGCAGCCGATAATAGCGAACTGAAGGCCAGTTACGGAAGGCAATCGGCAAGAAGCTGATATTGAGGTGAACCCGGCATTACTCCCAGCAGATTGCGAAATTGAAATCGTGCATGCATAATCCCCGCCGCCTTAATCACTCGATAACCTACAACTACCTATAACTAAGGAACCAAGCTTGAAAGCGTTAGTCAAATTGCTCGAATGCCTTGATCCCAACCTGGAGATCGCTGGCGAAAAGTATGAAGACGAACGGCGTAAGCTCATCCGTTACTTTGAAAGGAGAGGCGTAATCTCACCGGATGAACTGGCGGACATCACCCTTGACCGAGTAGCTCAAAAGCTGGAGGACGGTGAAGATATCGTCAATATCGGCGCATACTGTTATACAGCCGCCCATTGGATACTCAAGGAATATTGGAGGAGAGATGAAAACAACGTATCTTCCATTGAAGACATTGATCTCATAAAGCTCACGGTAGACAACTCGGTAGAAATCGAAGAGAAAGAACTATCACTAAATTGTCTCGACCTCTGTTTAAAAAATCTCTCTCTAGAAACACGCGACCTGATCGTCGAATATTACCGTGCTGACCGCCGCCAGCGAATCAAGGTCCGGCAAGCGATGGCGAATCGTTTAGGAATCAATCGCGAGGCGCTGAGCAACCGCATGCAACGGCTGCGTAAAAAGCTCGAAGAGTGTATTGAAAATTGCCAGGCCAAAAAAGGCCAGGCAAATCCTTAAAAAAGCAGCGATATAAATCGCGCCATTTCGTCACTTAAAGAGCGGAAGCCATGTCCCCCGGCACCTTAGCAAAGGATTATTCTTTTTGACGCCATTAAAGACCTATACAAATGAAGAGATTATTAGAGACCTACTGGATGTAATGCCTGAGGTGGAAATTGGCATTTTTGAACAGGCGTATTTCGAAGATCCGGCTTTGGCAACAATAGTTTCTGAGGTTGAAAATAATCTGATTGACGATTATGCACGTGGCCAGTTGTCATGGCATACGCGGAAGCTTTTTGAGAATCACTATTTGTTACATCCCAATCGCCGTCGTCGCGTAGAGAACGCAAAGTATTTACTCTCCAATCTCGACTTATTAAATAAGCAGCCTCCGGCGGCTGAAAAGTCACTGTGGTGGAAACCCTGGTCTGAATCAATGCGAATTGGGAATTTGTCACCGGCTGTCTCAACCCTTGCTGCTCTGCTGATTGTCTGCGGCGGTTTCTATTTGTGGCGATCCAATAGACAACAGCAAGAGCAGGTAGCTACTCCGCAGGTCATACTACCGGGCAACGAACAACGTGACCGCGCGCTAAAAGCGAGTCCTAAAGTTTCAGGTCAGGTACAGGCGACAGAACAGATTGCCCGATCACGCCCGTCATCTCCAGTTCCTTCTCTGCGTCCAAACGGAGCTTCTGGAATCCCTACACTGACGCTGATAACTGGCGCAGTAAGGAGAGGACGCTGGGAGATGAAGTCCCCTTCTCAACTTCAAGTGATCACCTCAGCGGACAAAGAGTTTCGGCTCATCTTGAAAACCCATGTCACTGATTACCAAAGCTACACTGCCCAAATCTTGACGGATGGGGAGACTGGCATGGAGATATTTGCTCCCACCCATAGCATCAAACCTAGCCGACGGGGTTCTCTCGAAACTTTAGTAATCAACATACCCACCGCTCCATTCAAGAAGGGCGTTTCCAATTACACATTAGCTTTGACTGGCATTATGAACTCTGGCAAAGAGTTGGTTCCACCAATTCCCTTCCGTATCGAAAAAAGATAACCTACTTTTCTTTTCGTAATACTCTCGAACGCCTCAAATAACAAATTATTTTCCTGAAAAATACAGCGATATGTTTTGCGGTTTTTGTTCACATTGGAGTGAGAACAAAACATATCAATTGCTCATTATCAAGTAGACAGCAACAGGCCATAAAGTGGGCTGATTTAAGAGATGAACGTGTGCGTCAACTGCCCGGAGACATTGTCATCCAAGTTAGCCCCAAAAGTTCCAGTGGCGAGGCCGGAAAGAGGCCAAGCCACCATCGAAACCCTGCTCACTGACGACGGTCGCAGCCAGAATGGGAAGTCACATTCTGAAGAACCGCTGTAACCGCCTTAAGGATTGGGCGCGTCGTGAGCAAACAAGTTATATCGCGTCTTCGGCCAAAATAGCTCAGAGCTTATTGTTACTGGGGTTCGTACTACTGCGGTTGCCGAGGTGCAGCATCTGGCCATAAAAATCGGATTAGATGCTGTACCACGGTCTTTTTTAGAAACAAGTCATCAAGATATGCCATCGGCGTCAAGTGAAAGCCACAGCCTTGGCTACTACAGCCATCACTGCCGATGGTTTCAGCGAAGGCGGAGGCGGGGATTTCTCCGCTTCCGCCTTCGCATCTTTCTGCAGGAACTACGCTGAAAAATGATAAGTTACGATGCTTGACAGGTGCCATCCCCGCCAGTACCATTCGCCTTCATTTTTGTCGCTCTGAATCAATAATGGTAAAACGTGAGCGGATAAATGCGAGAGAAGGATCATTCACAAGCTCTCTCCTTGAGACGGATATGCTTGACCAATTTTTTATGGGTTTCGCATTAGATGAGGCTAAGCAGGCGCGAAGCTTAAATGAAGTACCAATTGGCGCCATCGTCGTGTTTGATAAGCAAGTAATTGGAACCGGAAACAACCAGCCAATCCGATTGAGCGACCCTACTGCACACGCGGAAATTCTGGCCATACGCCAGGCGGCTGTACGAATCGGGAATTACCGATTGACCGATTCCACGCTCTACGTAACCATTGAGCCTTGTGCGATGTGTGCCGGAGCAATCGTCAACGCGCGTATTAAACGCCTGGTTTATGGCGCGATGGACGAGAGAGCTGGAGGTGTGAACTCCGTCTTTCAAATATGCACTAATAGTTATTTGAATCATCGAGTCGAAGTTACTTCCGGCGTTCATGAAGAAGACTGCAGAGAATTGATGCAGTCCTTCTTCAGAGGTAGGCGAGGATAAAGAGCCTGCTTGAAAGTTTCGCCTGGGTAACACGAAACAACTTTGTATGCGGAGAGGTGCGAGAGTGGTTGAATCGGGCGGTCTCGAAAACCGCTGTACTCTTACGGGTACCGTGGGTTCGAATCCCACCCTCTCCGTCAGGCTATTTCAAGATTCTCTCTTGGAGAGGTCGCCTAATGGTATGGCACCGCGTTGGAAGCGCGGCGGGTCGAAAGGCCTGTGGGGGTTCGAGTCCCCCTCTCTCCGTCCAACTGTACGTCTCGAATTTTAGATTTGAGACTCTTGTCAGGCTCCGGCCTCCGTGCAATCTCGTACGCATGAACCCCGCCAGGACCGGAAGGTAGCAACGGTAGTGCTGTTCAGATGTGCCGCGGCAGTCACCGGAGCCTGTCCCATTTCCCTATCTCAAAAAGAAGAAAGTTTCTCTTGTACTGCAAACTGGCAAACTAATTTGTGCCTGCAGATAAGAGAAGCTATTCAACCGGGTCTTGGAAAAGGAGGGCTTACTTGGCTCCGTCTTCCCCGCGTTGTCTCGCCCAACGAGCCTTGGCAGCTTCTTTGAGCTTCTTGCGCGTAGATGCGGAAACAGCCCGTTTCTTTTTTGCTGGGGTCGCAGCGGCCTTGCGTCCTTTGCTTGTAACTGATGCGGCGGGTGTAGCCCCGCCACCTGTATTAGATTTGGAAATCTGCTTGCGCTTATCCGTTAATGAATCAATTTGTGATTGAAGCTGCTGAATCTGGGCGTCAATTCCTGCCAAGGCCAGTTGAACCAACTCCGACCTGTTTTTGTTAGCACTACCCTTCGGTCTAGGCATATTTTCTCCTTGTTTAAAGTTATGTTGCCGACGACTTCGATACTTTTTCGTCGTCGAATGTAACAATAGATATCAATCACCAAGCATCTTAAACTACCTTTCAGATAAAAAGCCAAACCGAATTGAGTAACTTGAGTAAATTTATCGCCACCTATCTTAGAATCAGCTGAGTCGCAATTATAGATTTTGCCGTATTTTCGCCCTTACTTGAGCAACAATTGCGACTAAGTTATGCTTGAATATTGTTATCGCGCTCTATAGCACCTCTTCTATTGATGATATTTTTCCGGTTTGGAGTGAATTTGTGAGTTATCAGGTCATCGCTCGTAAATATCGTCCTCAAACTTTCTCTGACTTGGCCGGCCAGGAACACATTACCCGCACACTCACGCGCGCGCTTAACCAGCAACGGCTGCACCACGCGTATCTGTTCGCGGGAGTTCGGGGTACTGGCAAGACGACTTCGGCGCGCATCCTCGCCAAAGGTTTGAACTGTCACCGGGGGATAACCAGCCAGCCTTGCCTGCAATGTCCTTCATGCCTGGAGATAGCAGCGGGCAATTCAATAGATGTATTGGAAATTGATGCTGCTTCGAATACGGGCGTGGACAATGTTCGCGACGTCATCATCAATAATATCGCCATTGCTCCGGCACGCGACCGTTACAAAATTTTTGTCATAGATGAAGTACACATGCTCTCGAACAATGCATTTAATGCGCTGTTGAAAACGCTGGAGGAGCCGCCCGCGCACGTCATCTTTATTATGGCAACGACGGAGTTGCATAAACTTCCGGACACAATCCTTTCCCGTTGCCAGCAGTTCGAGTTTCGCCAGATTCCGACGGAAAAAATTTTCCACCGATTGGCCGAAATCGCGACGAGCGAAGGTATCAAAATCAGCAATGACGCGTTACGCGAAATAGCTCGCGCCGGGGCGGGCAGCCTGCGGGATGCTCAATCCGCCTTTGATCAAGTAATCGCTTTTGGTGGAGACGAAATTAGTGAAGAGGATGTTACAGCTTCGCTCGGGTTGGTCAGCGCGTCCACGCTGGGGAATTTTGTCGAAGCCGTTTCCCAACGCAATACCGCCGCAATTATCAACTTTGTGGAAGAGGTCTTTGTCCGTGGTTATGACCTACGCAATTTCACTCGCGAACTGATGGCCTACCTGCGTCATTTATTAGTAGTTAAATCAGGAATCACCAGCAGTGAGCTACTTGGTATGGCCGATGTTGAAGCTGGTAGATTACAACAATTGGCATCGCAATTTTCGGAAGAGGATTTAACGCGTTGCTTTCATCTGCTGGCAGAAATCGAGAAAGAGGTCAAAGATTCTCCACATCCGCGATTTCAGCTTGAGATGGGGCTGGTCAAGCTGGCACACGCAACGCGATTGCGAACACTGGATGAACTAATCAGCCGCCTTAACGAACTTGAGGCAAGATTGGAAGATGGAAGTAGTAACGCTGGCAGTCTGACTGGTAAACCCTCGCCTACCGGTAAGGTATCTGTGCCCCGTCCCCCCTCCGGTTACGACCCGCCGACGATAACTTCATTACCAACCCCGCCGAATAACGCCGAACAGGCGGGCAAGAAACTACCTGCAACTGAGGAACGACCAACTACGCGGCCACCGCAAGTTTCATCCACTGAACCGCCCGACTTCCCTGATCTTGATTTAACCGCACTTTTCGATCCGGCAGACTCGGACTTTGGTTTTGCGGAAGACGTTCCCGTGCGGAAAGTGAAGCCCGCTGCAACGGTGTCTGCACCGCAGCATTCAACGCCTGTAACTATCGGCATGGAAGTCGAGGCGATTGTCCACGAAGTGCAAAAGCTCAATCGCCCGTTAGTACAAATGGCACTCGAAGACGCGCAAGAGAGAATGTATCGCGACGGCGTTTTCACGATCACATTTGGAAAAGACGATGCCATCTCCAAACGCGTGCGCGACAGTGGAACACTGTTTCGCACCATCGGTGAAAAATTATTCGGCCAGCCGATTCGCGTGGAAGTTGTCATCAGCGGGCAAGGGGTTGAAAATGCCGTTGACGAGGCGGCAGTCAAACTCCAGGAATTGAAAGAACGTGCGATGCAAAATCCGGCTGTGCGCCGAATTTTAGATGAATTTCGGGGCGAGATTGTTTGGGTTAAGGAGCCAGGCGAAACGAATAATACCGCCAAGTGAGAGAGCTTGTAGCATGCTTCCCACTGGTTTCCGAGCGAAATTGGTGCGTGTTATGATCGGCGCGTCAGAGTCCAACAGACCTGTCATAAATCTGAATAAGGAGAAGTACAATGAAATTACCAGGCGGCATGAACCTGCAACAAATGATGAAGCAGGCGCAGAAGATGCAAGAGCAGATGGCCAAGGATATGGAGGCGTTGCGCGTGGACGCCACAGCGGGCGGCGGTATCGTCAAGGTCGAAATGAACGGCAACAAGGAAGTGCTGGCCATCAAGATTGGTCCTGAAGCGGCTGGCGACATCGAGATGCTGCAAGACCTGATCGTCGCGGCCATCAATGAATGCGGGCGCAAGGTAGATGAGACAATGCAGAATAAATTGGGCGGCGCGCTTGGCGGAATGAAGATTCCAGGATTGATGTAATTCGATTTTCAGTTTTCAGTTTTCAGTTTTAGACTGCCGCTGAGGACTGAAAACTGAAGTCCAAAATTGATTATGCTTGATTACGCAGAGCCTGTTACCAAACTAATAGACGAATTCAAACGACTGCCCGGCATTGGTCACAAATCGGCACAACGCCTGGCGTTTCACGTTCTCAAAAACGAAACGGAAGATGCTGAGCGCTTGATCGCTGCCATACGCGAAGTCAAAGAGAAGATCTTCTTCTGCTCCGTCTGCAATAATCTCACCGACACTAACCCCTGCCGTTACTGCGATGCACCAGCGCGCGACCGTTCCATCATTTGTATCGTTGAAGAACCGCATAATCTGGTCGCCATCGAAAAAACGCGTGAATATCATGGCCAATACCACGTGCTGCATGGTGCGCTGTCGCCAATTCGCGGAATTGGGCCGGAGGAACTGCGAATTCGCAATCTGCTGGAACGATTACGACCGGGCGAAAACGGTGAAAGCGAGGTCAAGGAAATCATCCTTGCCACCAATCCCAACACTGAAGGCGAGGCAACGGCCAATTATCTGGGCCGATTGCTCAAACCGCTCGGTTTTCGTGTTACGCGCATCGCAATGGGCCTGCCTGTCGGCAGCGATCTGGAATACGCCGATGAAGTAACCATGCACAAATCCTTGGTCAATCGACATGAAATATGACGTCCCGCAGTCTGGTCAGGCGATGGGACATTTCAGCTTATGCAGGAAAAAGATTACGCCGCCGAATACCTTGCCCTGAAAGCAGCCAACGATCAACTGCGCGAGCGCGGCAAGCAGTGGTTATTCGATTCTCTCAATCAGATTTGCATGGAGATCAATCAGAAGTGGCTGACACAAGGGAATCCGCTGCAAGGTTCGGCTTCTATCCTGAGCGGGGTGCAAGCAGGTTGGCAGTTCAAAGTTGAGAATGCAGTGATGGTTGGAGAGCGATTCGGCGCGCGCTTTCGTCACCGCACGCTAACAGTGGAAGCTGGTTGGCCGCGTTTGCCGGAGCATGGATTTATCCCTGACGGCGGATTGGCCCGCGGGCGCGTGGGGCTAAGCCAGAACATAATGATTGAGCCGCAGTTGGTGGCTGAACTGATTTTGAAAAAAGCTGGCAGCGGCGAGCCTGCGTGGTTTGTTGTCAAAAACAAAGCCCTCGGCGAACAGGTTACTGAAGTCCGTTTGAAAGAACACCTCAATTGCATTCTGGCTGACTGATAAGGCAATTAAGCTCCACTGCGCCTAAAGATCCGTCCCATTCCGACAAGAACAAAGTCTTTCAGCTAACAAAATACTACTTCGGCAAAGGCGTCATTGATTGGCCGATTAAGGAAAACGCTGCTCCATCGTATTGAAAATCCACGTTGCGCTGCTGCTCCCCTTTCTCTTTGTCAATTGTGGAAGCAATCAAGCGCAGCATCGGCGATTTGCCCTCTCCGTGTTTCAGGCCGATGCGCAGGAACTTGTCGCCGGATTTTAGCGCGCGGCCTAGTTTGTCCTGCTTATCAACGACCAGTGGCAGCCGCTGTCCTTCGCGCAAAACAAAGGCGAAGGAATCTTTTCCCACTCTCACCGGTTTCTGGTAGATCACAATCAAACTGTCGTAGCTGCCACGCTGGACTGCGTCAATTCTTGCGGCATAGACTAGTTCAGCCTTCTCGCCACCTGCAGCCAGCGTTTCCGTCTTTGCGGCGTCGAAGTCCTGCTGGCTGATCTTCGGATTACTTTTTAGCTGTAGCCCAGACGGGGATGGAGCCGGGGCTGATGTTTGCGGCGCGGGCGTTTGCCCCATCACGATCATGTCAACCGCAAGCAGGTCACCCGTAATCAGGCCAACTACAATTAAAACAAGAAACGATTTTGACAGGATAGTCATAGCTTCACCTCTCATTTGCCGACAGCCACTTGCGCGCTGCCAACGTTGGCGTTTGCGTCGAAGGCGCGGAAGGCGATGACATGCGGGCGCGTATCAGGCAACTGCATCGTCACGCGGAACTCTTCGCGTTTGGAATCAGCAATGCCATCCACCGGGAAGATGGACTTCCACTGGCCGCCGTCAAACTGATATTCGGCGCGCTTGATAATCGAAGTCGCGTCCGAAGCGCGGAAAAGAACTTCGACATTGTTATTGGCATTATTACCAGCAGGACGTGGCACATCCACCATTACTGTGGGTGGGGTGTTATCAATCTCGATTACCTCGGTCTCCTGGTCATCGCTCAGGGCCAGCGAGGCCGGATTCGATGGCCCGTCAGAGGCGACGATCTTAAAAAGATAGCGCCCATCAGGTAGTGAGTTCGCGTCAACAGTAAAGTAGTTCTCGCGAAAGCCTGCCTTCAGTGGATAGTAATTATTTGTGTTGGCTGATCGGTAGAAGACAGAGTATTCCAACGTGTCGCCGTTGCGGTCTTCGGCCTGCCATTGCAGCGAGATTGCGCCGCGTTGAAAGACCCGGCGTGGCGGAATGTTGATGGCGTTGCCGACCGTGCCATCGCCACCTGACAGATCGCTACCACCTTCCACGATCTGTTGCGGCAATGCCAGCAACGCAGTGCCGACAGGAAGAATATTGATCGAGTTGATTTTTGGCGCGATGTTGCGCGGCAGATAGGAAACCGTTACCTCGCGCAACCGCGGCGGCACGGAACCGCGTTTCAACGTTGCGCGCCATTGCAGGTATCGCGACGGCTGGCTCTTGACCGCATCACCGTCTGCATTAGTGATTGCGGCAGACCAATCGCTCCAGGTCGAATCTGGCGTAGCCGTGTTGCCGCTGCGCGTTTGCAATTCGATTGAGCCTTCACCGACCCACGAAATCCGTCCCCATGCCGATGTCGCTTTGGAATCGCGCACCGACGAGGTGTAGGTGCCACTGGCCGCCGTTTCATTGCTCACTTTGAAAAGCTTGCCCAGGTTTGATGATGCTACGAAGAGTTGCCCGCCAAGTTGATTGCCTGCGCGGACAAAGCGCGAAGTCTGCGCTTGGGTGGACTGTGCCAGCAATGCGGCTTTCTGCCCTGCCGTGACGCTGTAAATCCGTCCCTTCTGCCCGGTGCCGATGATCGCGCGCCCATCCGCATCAATCGCGACGGCGAATCCGGCAGCTTCTTTTGATTCCCACAACGTATCGCTGGCGCCGTTGGCATCGAGTCTGTAAAGCGCGCTCTTTGTTTGTCCACTGTTGCTTGAAGACGATGATGAAGACGCATTAGCCGAACCGCCCGAATCCACCAACTGTAGGTCGCTGATGGTGATGATTACGCCACCTCCATCGTCGCTGACGGTGGTCGCAGCCGAGCCGCCGGAAGCAGTTGCGGCGTTCGTTGTTCCACTGCCCGCCGTGTCGGCCAATGTCAGCACATAGATTTCACCATTTCGGCCAATTGCCAAATCACGAATTTCACGCTGCGGAGAATCGAACAAGGTAAATGCTTTGCCTTCCGGCGAAATACGCAGTACCAATCCACCCGGATCGGTTCCGGCAACTATGTTGCCTGCCGCGTCCACTTTCAGCGCGGTGATGTTGGTCTGGGTGGTGTTAACCAGCGGCGCGCCCGTGCCGTCGGGGTTAATGCGATAGATGATGCCTTTGTCGCCAGTGCCCACCAGTAAGCGGCCTTGCAGGTCGAAGGCCAACGACCAGATATACTTGGCCTTCGGTTCAAAAAAGACATTGGCTTCGCCATTCGGCGCAATGCGGTAGATTTTGCCGTCGGGCGACGT
>JBDSAM010000314.1:0-4587 GCA_039922135.1 Blastocatellia bacterium | reverse complement strand
AATTGCTGTTTCCCATCGGGTTGCTATTTTTTGCGCTTCCCATTCCCAACATCCTCTTCAATCAAATCGCCTTTCCTCTACAGTTAATCGCATCGGATTACGCAACGCGCGCAATCAAATTGTTTGGCATTCCTGCCCTGCGCGAAGGCAATGTCATTGAGTTGGCGCAAATAAAGCTGCAAGTCGTCGAAGCATGCAGCGGGATTCGTTCGTTGATGGCACTGGCCGCGCTGACCGTGGTGTATCTCTATTTCACGGAAACGCACTGGTGGCGGCGAATCGCACTGGTGGCGGCGGTCATGCCAATTGCCGTGCTGGCCAACGCGGCACGCGTCGCGGGCACTGGATTGTTAGCCCATTATCGTGGCGCGCAGGCAGCCGAAGGTTTTCTGCATAACTTTTCCGGACTGCTGATATTTTTGGTCGCCGTGTTGTTGCTGTTGGCAGTGGCGCAATTGCTGAACGTGGCAGAGATGCTGGTACGGCACCGGGAGCGGTAGCGACTGGGTGATCCGGCGAGTGCGTCTGACCAGCCTACCCGGTCGCTACCGCTCCCGGTGCCGTACGCATCTGGCAGCTTCTATTGGTTATGATAAAGAAGCGTTTGAGTTACATCGCAATGTTGCTGTTTCTGTTGCTGACGGCGGCATTCACTCAATATCTGGCGCAGGCCCGTGGAAGCGAATTCTCGCCGCCGCGAACCACGCTGGGCAAGTTCCCCTCGCAATTTGAAGATTGGCGGCAAATGGATGCGCAGGCGCTGGACGGCAGGACGCTGCGCGAACTAAAGGCTGATGATTATCTTTCGGGCATCTATACGAATGATCGTGGCGCGGTTGCCTATCTGTTCATTGCTTATTACGCCAGCCAGCGCCAACGGCAAACGATCCATTCGCCGCAGAACTGCATGCCGGGCGGCGGCTGGACGATGAGCAATAACCGCCATCATTCGATCGCCGGGCAAGGCCAGATCAACGAATACCTGATTGAGAAGGACGACGTGAAGATGCTGGCGTTCTATTGGTATCAAGGGCGAGGGCGCACGCAGGCCAGTGAATATTGGGCGCGCGCGGCGACCATCAAAGACGCGATGTGGATGGGGCGCACTGATGGCGCGCTGGTGCGAGTGATTGTGCCCATTGGGAAGGGGGATGCCGCAGAAGAAGCGGCGCGCGTGGCGGGCCTGGATTATTCGCGGAAGCTGTTGCCACTGTTGCCCGGCTTTATTCCAAACTGAATGAGCCAGTGCCGTCTTCAAAGGCTGATTCAATCGTGTTATCTTCGCGCATCCGTCGCAGTACGACTCATTTTACAGAAGGTAAATATTTATGTTGTTAGCAGGCAAAATCGGTTTGATTGTCGGCGTGGCGAACAAACACAGCATTGCTTGGGCGATTGCCCAATCGGCGGCGCGCGAAGGCGCGCGGCTGGCATTCAACTATCAGAGCGAACGTTTAAAGGGCAACGTCGAAGAACTGGCCAAAACGCTGGACGGCGCAAAAACCTATCAATGCGATGTCAGCAATGACGACGAGATCGCGGCGTTGATGGCGGGCGTCGAGACCGATCTGGGCAAGCTGGATTTCCTGATTCATTCGGTTGCCTATGCCCCGCGTGAAGAACTGACGGGCGAATTCGTCAATACTTCGCGCGAAGGATTCAGGACGGCCCTGGATGTCAGCGCCTATTCACTGGTGGCGATGACGCGCGCCGCGCTGCCCTTAATGGCAGACGGTGGTTCGGTCGTCACGCTCACTTATCTGGGCGCGGAGCGCGTGGTGCCGCATTACCATGTGATGGGCGTGGCCAAGGCTGCACTTGAATCTTCGGTCCGCTATCTGGCGCATGATCTGGGGCCGAAAGGAATTCGCGTCAATGCTATTTCCGCCGGGCCGATCCGCACGCTGGCAGCGCGCGGCGTGTCGGGCATCACCAAGATGGTTGAACATCATCGCGAAGTTGCTCCGTTGCGCCGCGCCACTGAACAGGCGGAAGTCGGCGATACGGCGCTCTTTTTGATCAGTTCGCTGGGACGCGGCATTACGGGCGAAATCATCTATGTGGATGGCGGGTATCACATCCTGGGCACATTGGCCCCCATGGATTGAATCATAGCGGTAGCGAGCGGGTTTGTGACAGATAAGGCTGCTCGCGGTACCGACTCTAAGAGGTTGTTATGCCATTAGTCGGAGGCGTGGTTGTCACGCACGGAAACCTGGCGACCGAATTGGTCAACGCGGCGGAGACGATCACCAGTGAAGACATCCGCCACATCACCGCCGTGTCCATTGGTTGGCACGATGACGTGGAAACTGCGCGAGAGTCAATCGGCAAGGCCATTGAGCGCGTTAACGAAGGCGCAGGCGTCCTGGTGCTGACCGACATGTTCGGCGGCACGCCAACCAACCTGGCCTGCACATTTTTGGATGGCGCCCGTGTTGAAGTCGTCACTGGCGTCAATCTGCCGATGATCATCCGGCTGGCCGCTCAACAGCCGGATGAAACGCTAGCCGTCATTGCGCGAGATGTTCGTGAACAAGGCCGGAAAACAATCTATCTGGCCAGCGAAGTACTTGCGCCAGGCAAGCCAGCGAGCCAATAAATTCCAATCGCGGCACACTCCATCTTCTCAATGCGGCAGCGAACAATCGTTATCACAAATCAGTTGGGGCTTCACGCGCGCGCGGCGGCCAAGCTCGTCAAGCTGGCCAACGGTTTTGAAAGCAATATCTTTCTGGCACGTTCAGAATCACCAGAGAAAACGGTGGACGCCCGAAGCATCTTCAACGTGCTGCTGCTGGCGGCGGCAAAGAATGCCTCCATTGAGATTGTGGCGGATGGCGCGGATGAAGAAGCGGCGCTGGAAGCTTTGTGCCGATTGGTCGCGAACAAGTTCGGCGAAGAATAATGGTCTCCACATTTCAAATTCAATATTTGAGATAGGAAATTATTCGATGCGTGGTTTGGTCAGGAAACTACCAGAAGAACGATTCGAAGGCATTGGCGTTTGCCAGGGCGTAGCCATTGGCAAAGCCTTTCTGGTGGACGATCCACACGGACGCATCGTCCGCGTCTTTTTGCCGGAAGAACAGATCGAAGCCGAAGTTCTCCGCTTCCGCGACGCCGCCCGCACGGCACAGCAACAGGTTAAAGACGCCATCGAACGGTTGCGGCTGGTGCTGGGATCTGAGCACGCCTACATTCTGGAGGCCCATCTGCTAATGCTGGAAGACCGTCCGTTAGGCCGCCAGATCGAAGCCTTTATTCGCACCAATCACGCCAATGCCGAATGGGCCGTGCGCGACGTTACATCACACCTGCTGGAAGCCTACGGCCAGGTCGAAGACAAATATCTGCGCGAACGCAGCAGCGACATCCTGGACATCGCACAAAGGCTGATCAAGGTCTTGTTGGGCCATGAACCGCGCGATCTGAGTGAGATGGCCAAAGATTCGATCATTGTTGCCGATGACCTGTTGCCTTCGGTGACGGCAGATTTGGATCCGCGCGGAGTGATGGGATTTGTGACAAACGCGGGCGGATGGACATCGCACACTTCAATCATTGCGCGCAGCGTCAACATTCCGGCGGTGGTCGGCGTGCGCGATGTCACTGAACGCGTTCGCTCTGGCCAGACCATCATCATTGACGGCACAACCGGTACGGTCATCCTGGACCCGGCACCTGAAACGCTGCTGTTTTATACCGAACAGCGCCAGCGCCAGCAGCAGCAGGAACTGCACGACATCGAAGAGCGCGAGTTGCCAGCCATCACCCGCGATGGTTACGAGATTCGCTTGCGCGCCAATATTGAATTGATCGAAGAGATTGAAACCTACCGGCGCTTCAACGCTGCTGGCGTAGGACTGTACCGGTCGGAGTTTCTATACGCTCAGGCCGAATCCGGCTTGCCAACCGAAGACGAACAGTACGAAGCCTACAAATTTCTGGCCAGCACCGCAGGCGGGGAAGGCGCCGTCATCCGCACCTTCGATCTTGGCGGGGACAAACTGCATCTGGAAGGCTTCAAGCCAGAGCGCAATCCGGCGCTGGGCTTGCGCGCAATTCGCCTGTCGTTGCGTGTCGAATCTATCTTCCGTACGCAAATTCGCGCCATCCTGCGCGCGGCAACGCACGGCAATCTGAAAATCCTGCTCCCCTTTGTTTCCAATGTGGACGAAGTCCGCTCCGCCAAAGGCATCATCGCCGATGTCGAACGTGAACTGCGCGATGAACGTGTCGCGCACGAAGAAGATGTTGAGATTGGCGTGATGATCGAAGTTCCTGCCGCCGTGATAATGGCCGAAGCCCTGGGGCGCGAAGCCGATTTCTTCAGCCTCGGCACCAACGACCTGATCCAAAGCCTACTGGCCGTGGATCGCGGCAACGAGAATGTCAGCCACCTCTTTGACCCGATGCATCCGGCGGTGCTGCGCGCCATCAAAATGGTGGCCGACGCAGGAAACAAGATGCAGATTCGCGTCAACGTCTGCGGCGAGATGGGATCGAATCCGGCGCAGGTGATTATGCTGCTGGGATTGGGGCTGCGCGATTTGAGCATGACGCCCAGCGCTATTCCCGCCATTC
>JBDSAM010000313.1:0-3080 GCA_039922135.1 Blastocatellia bacterium | reverse complement strand
TATCAGACCGCGCGTGCCGAAGCCGAAGTCGCCTTCAAAAACAGCGGCGTCTACATCGAAAAGTACATTGAAAATCCGCGCCATATCGAAATTCAGGTTCTCGGCGACAGCCACGGCAACGTCATCCATCTGGGCGAGCGTGAATGCTCAGTGCAGCGCCGCCATCAGAAGCTGATTGAAGAATCGCCTTCGCCGGCAGTCAGCTATGAACTGCGGCAGGAGATGGGACGCGTTGCGGTCGATGCTTGCAAACGCATCGGTTACAGCAATGCCGGCACGATTGAGTTTTTGTTGGATGAAGACGGCAGTTTCTACTTTATGGAGATGAACACGCGCATCCAGGTCGAACATCCCGTGACTGAGATGGTCACCCTCTCCGATTTGGTCGCTGCCCAAATTCGTATCGCGGCGGGCGAACTATTGAACGAAAAACAGGAAGACCTGCTGTTTGTCGGTCACGCCATCGAATGCCGCATAAACGCTGAAGACCCTGACACCTTCACGCCCAGTCCGGGCAGAATTACAACCTTGAACTTGCCGAATGGCCCCGGCGTCCGCGTTGATACGGCCATTTACGACGGCTATTTCGTCCCGCCGCACTACGATTCGCTGATTGCCAAAATCATCGTCCACAGCCGCACGCGCGAACGAGCCATCGCTCGCATGCGCCGCGCGCTGGAATCCACTGTTATCGAAGGCATCAAAACGACCATTCCCATTCACCTGAAGATTCTGGATGATCCGGACTTTATTGCAGGCAACATCTCGACGCGGTTTATGGATAGGTTTTTGAAGTAGGAAGTAACAAAAGTTATCACCTATCGAGAGGGCTGCGCGCACCCAATCCGCCGCGATTCAGAACGTGCGTGTAAACCATCGTGGTACTAACATCTTCGTGGCCGAGTAACTCTTGCACGGTGCGAATGTCGTAGCCTGATTCCAGCAGGTATGTGGCAAAGCTGTGACGAAAGGTATGGCAGCTACCGTGTCTGGCAACGCCGGCTTTGCGCAAAGCTTCTTTGAGGGGTTTTTGCAGAACCGAAGGATCGAGATGATGCCGCCGTTCGATCTTTGTACGCGGGTCAATCGAACGTCTTGGGGCGGGGAAGACGTATTGCCATTTCCATTCTTTGTCAGCTTGCGGATACTTCTTACCAAGAGCGAAAGGTAGTTCGACATTGCCGAACCCTTCCAGCAGATCAATCTCGTGAGCTTTTTTGACCGTGGCCAAATGCTGGCGCAGCCCTTCCTTCAGACTCAATGGCAACATCGTCACTCTTTGTTGCCCTTGCCTTCGCGCACGGTGATCTGGTTTTGCGCGAAATCAATGTCCTTCACTCGCTGCCGCAGCAACTCATTCAATCGTATCCCTGTGCCGTAAAGCAGGCTGGCCATCAGCCACTTCTTGCCTTCCATCTGAGCCAGAATCTCCTGCACCTCTTCGCGCGTGAAGACTTCCGGTAATCGAGCCTGTTTCTTTGCCGACAAGAAGTCGAGGCGTGGCAATTCGATCAGCAGAACTTCACGGTACGGAAACAGAATTGAATGCAATGCCTGATTCTGAGTCGAAGCCGAGACGTTGCGATTGTTGACCAGATCGGCGAGGAAAGCTTCGATTTCGGGCGGGCCCATTTCGCGTGGGTGGCGTTTATTGTGAAAGAGAATGAGCCGCTTGATCCAGTCGCAATAAGTCTGCTCCGTTCGGTAACTCATTCGGCGCAATCGGATCGCCGTGCGAACCTGATCCAGGAGCTTGGGAGGTTTAGAAGAGTCCGTCTCATTGTTCATAAAGGACTCCGTTCGGGGTGGCCAATTGTTTTTGTGGCGGCGATAGCGAGGTGCTGATTTTGAATTGCCTCGCCCGGACGCCGGGATTATACTGCGCCCGCTTTTGAAGTAAATCTCTCGGCGTGATTCAACGTCAGCTATCAATCGGAATTCGGTGTGGAGGGCTTGCTGCCATGCGAGCCAGAAAAAAGCTCAAACCGGGACAGGACGGCACAAAGGGACTGCTCGACAAATACGGCGAGCAACTGATTTGTGTGCGTTACCGTTACGATGAAGTGCACCAACTTCGTCACAAAACCGTCGAGCTAATTGTCGAAACTGCCCCCTGGACTCCTAAACCCAAACAAGTTCGCCCCGACGCCGTTGTCGGTGTCAAAGTCGAACTGGAAGAAGTCAAGCTTCAAAAGCAAATCAGACAGGCGGATGGAAAATGGAATCGTCAACTCCGACTTTGGGAAATCAGATACGACCAAGCGGTCGCACTTGACCTACAAGCCAGAATTGAACCATCCACCCTGCCTAATAGTAGCCAGATACTAGCCAGATACGTCGCAGGTCTAAAAGTAGTTAGGCGGCAGCGAGTCATCGGGTGTTACAAACGATTTGCACCAAATTTGTATCCGAATAAGGCGAAAGGATAACGAACATGAAGAAAAGCCCGAAAACGGCACAGAAAGCAGAACCACCACAACTCGTCTGGCACAAATTGAATTCGTCCAGTGCGGGAGGCGAATTCTTTAAATTGGGAGATGTCTATCGAACGAAAGTTCCTGGGGGCTGGCTTGTCATGATTACCAACAACGCCAGAGGCCTGATCTTTTACCCGGACCCTGAGCACAATTGGGATGGGGGGAGTCTGACCGCCTAACCATGCGCTGCAGCGAACCCGGCCATCGCGTCACTGTTGCAATCGTGGCGTCTCGTGGGCCGGGTCGCTGAGCTTGGGTAGTTAGGTCCCAAATGAGATCAGGAGAGCACTCATTGCCGAAATATGACATCGTAATCTCGTTCGCGGGCGAGGATCGAGCGACTGCGAAAGCACTGGCAGATGCTCTGACGTTGAAAGGCCTGACCGTGTTTTTCGACGAGTACGTGAAAGCAGACCTGTGGGGGAAAGACCTTTATACTCACCTAACGAGAATTTACAGAGACGAATCCAAGTACTGTCTCATGATGATCTCTGAGTCTTACTCGAAGAAGCAGTGGACTAGCCATGAGCGCCGAGCCGCGCAGGCTCGTGCAATTCGCGAAAATGAAGAGTACATCCTGCCGTTGAGGCTCGATGATGCATC
>JBDSAM010000312.1:0-4877 GCA_039922135.1 Blastocatellia bacterium | reverse complement strand
CGCTGAGCTTTGGATCAGCAATCCAAGTTGGGAAAATCATCAGATGCTGTTTGAAGCCGCTGGCTTCAAGGTCAACAGCTATCCGTATTACGACGCCGAAACGCACGGGCTGGATTTCAATGGCATGCTGGAAGCGCTCAAAGCGTTGCCCGCGCGCAGCATCGTCGTACTGCACGCCTGCTGCCACAACCCGACCGGCGTGGATTTGAACCAAGATCAATGGCGGTTAGTGCTTGACGTGGTCAAACAGGCCCGGTTGGTTCCTTTCCTGGATTTTGCCTATCAGGGATTTGGTGATGGTTTGGAATCAGACGCCTTTGCCGTTCGCCTGTTTGCCGAAGCAGGAATTCAGTGTTTGATTGCCAGTTCGTTTTCGAAATCGTTCGCGCTTTATCGCGAACGCGTTGGCGCGTTGACGATCCTGACCGGCAGCGCCGAAGAGTCCAAGCGCGTGCTGAGCCAGACCAAGCGCGTCATCCGCACCAACTATTCCAGCCCGCCTTCGCACGGCGCGCAGATTGTCGCGATGGTGTTGGCCGATACTGAATTGCGCCAGCAATGGGAAGCCGAGTTGACCGAAATGCGCAAGCGGATTCAAACAATGCGTGGCAAGTTCGTCGCGATGTTGCGCGAAAAGGGTGTCGAGCAGGATTTCAGCTTCATTCAGAATCAGCGCGGAATGTTTTCATACTCTGGCCTGTCGCCTGAGGCCGTCAAAACGCTACGCGAAAAAAACAGTTTGTATATCGTTGGCACCGGGCGCATCTGTGTGGCCGCAATGAACGATAAGAATATTGGCGAGATCTGCGAAGCGATTGCGGATGTGATTTAGGGACGCCGGTAGAGCACCGGTTAGGCCGCCGCGTTTTCGCGAATCCGTTCCAGAATCGAAATGATCCTGTCGGCTTCCTGATTCCTGAAGACCCCATCCACGCCGCCCGCGCTGAAGTCCGTGAAGGGCGATTCGTAAAGTTTGCCCGCCTCCATCACGCCATTCTGCGTCAGGTAGTCAATCACCAGATTGATGAAGCGGATTTGGTTGGCGTTGAGCGTTTGCCCGTCCAGGTATTCATTGAACGCCTGTTTGGCGGCCTCGCGATCCAGCCCGATCAATTTGCGGATGAACAGCCCCAGCCGTTCCTGTTTGCCATAAGCCTGCTCGAATGCCTTTTTCGTCACCACCTGGCCGGACTCGAACAGAATGCGTTCAAGCTCGCTGATGTCCGAAGGCGTGATGGCGACGTTGTGTTTCAGTTTGTGAATGGCGATGTGGTTGGCGTTCTCGCGCAAAAAGCTCATCACCTTCGCGCGGTATCGTTCCAGGTCGGTGGCCGACATCAGGCCGTTCAGCGAGACTTCGGTCAGTTCGCCGATCTCGTCCTCGAAGTTGGTGAAGACGGGTTTGCGCGCTTGCTTGTCCATGAATTTAACCAGGTCGCGCAATCGCACGCGCACCTGTTCCAGCATCGGCAGCGTGATGTCGGCCCAGTATTCGTCCTGCTGCAAATCCTGAATCAACTCCAACTGCTCCTTGACCATCGGCAGGCTGGACTTCTCTTCCAGCCGCCGCGCGATTTCGCGCACCTGTTCGCTCAGCCGGACAAAGCTCTTGTCGCGTTGCAGCACGGCCAACTGCGTTTTCAGCATCAGCACGTCGAAGCGTTTGGCGGTCTCTTCCTCGCCCGGCAGTTCCGACGGCAAGCCGGCGACGATGTGCGCCAGTTCTTCGTAATCGCCCGCTTCCAGCCGTTCCCAGTTTTGCGGCTCGCGGTATTTTTCAATCTGTTCAAGGTGCGGGCGGATGATGAAATTGTCCGTGTTCATCGCCGCCACTTCGATCTGCAAACTCGCGGCCAGTTCCTCATCCAGCGCCTGCACCTCTTCATCCGGCGCATTCAATTGGCGAAGCCCGGCCAGCAGTTCCAGCCGCTGCACGAAGCGTTGTTCGTTGAGCGAAATCTGCACACCGCCTTCGACGCCCTGCGCGTTCTGGCCGAAGTATTCCAGGTTGCCGCAAAAATCGAAGAGGTAGAAAAATTTCTTGTCCGCGCCGAGGCCGAACAGGTCGGGACGCAAGCGCGTGCCGCGCCCGATCATCTGAAAGAATTTGGTCTTTGACCGCACGACTTTGAAAAAGACCAGATTGACGACTTCGGGAATGTCTATGCCGGTGTCCAGCATATCCACTGAGATGGCGATCTGCGGCTGGGCCTTCTCCGGCTTGTAATCCGGCGCGGAAAATTCATCAATCAGGTTCTCGGCATAGGCTTCGTAGTTATCAATCACGCGCGCGAACTTGCCGCGCAGGTGCGGATAGTTCTTGTCGAAACGCTCTTGGATAAACAGCGCGTGCTTGTGGCTTTTGGCAAAGATGATCGTCTTGCCCAGCACGTCGCCGCCCGCGATCTTCTCGCCCCGCAGCATCAGCGTGGCCAGCACCTTGTCCACTGTGTCCACGTTAAACAGCCACGAATTCAGCGCCGAAGCTTCCACCTTGTCGGGCCGGTTGCCTTCTTCGTCCCATTCGATTTCGTCCCATCGCTCTTTCTCTTCGTCGCTCAGTCCGTCGTAGGTGATGCCTTCGCGCGGAAAGCGGAGCGGCACGGAAACCGGGATCGCCGGAACCAGATAGCCATCGGCCACGGCCTGCTGCAATTCATAAGCGAAAGTCGGCACGCGCGTCTCCAGGTCGAAGAGCGAATAGGTGTTGCGATCAATTTCGGCGCGCGGCGTGGCCGTCAGCCCAATCAGCAGCGAATCGAAGTAATCGAAGATGGCACGGTACTTTTGATAAACCGACCGGTGCGCTTCATCAATCACGACCAGATCGAAATGGCCGACGCCGAAGCGTTTCGCGCCGCCTTCGCGTTCGTCAATCAACCGCATCATCGTCGGGTAGGTGCAAACGTAAACGCGACTGTCGGCGGCGTCGCGCTCCGTCACCAGATTGACGGGGTTGGCGTCGGGCAGGTGTTTTTTGAAAGCGTTGCAAGCCTGTTTGACCAGCGCCAGGCGGTCGGCCAGAAACAGCACGCGCTTGGCCCAGTTGCAGCGTTGCAGCAGTTCGCACAGCGCAATCACCGTCCGCGTTTTGCCCGCGCCCGTGGCCATCACGATCAACGCCTTGCGCTCTTTCTGCGCCAGCGCGTCGGTGATGCTACGGATGGCCAGTTCCTGATACGAACGGTTGACGATCTCGCGTTTGATCCGGGCCGCGCCGGGGTCTTGGCGTTTGGCGCGGCGTTGGATGAGCAGTTGCAGTTCGTCTTTTTTATAAAATCCCTGCACTTCGCGCGGAGGATATTCGCCGTCATCCCACAGCCACGTTTGATAACCGTTCGTGTAAAAGATCAGCGGGCGCTGGCCGTAGCGCGCTTCCAAACAATCGGCGTAAAGCTTGGCCTGTTGCTGGCCCGCGCGCGGGTCGCGGGTGGTGCGCTTGGCTTCGACTAAGCCGAGCGGCGTGCCGTCATCGCCCCACAACACGTAATCCACACGCCCGTCGCCTGTGCTATTCGGCATTCCGGTCACCGGGTATTCGCGGTCTTCGGCTTTGTCCAGCGGCCAACCGGCTTCGCGCAGCATCAGGTCAATGATGTAATCGCGTGTTTCGGCTTCGGAATAATCGTGATGATCGGGGATGGCCAGATTCTGTTTTTTGGCTTCGGCGATCTCTTGCCGCAACCGCGCGATTTCGGCGTCGGTGTCTTCCAGTTGCTGGTTCTTTGCGGCCAGTTCGGCAGTTTGCCGGCGAAACTCTTCTTCC
The DNA here is from genome assembly GCA_039922135.1 of Blastocatellia bacterium. Taxonomy (GTDB): domain Bacteria; phylum Acidobacteriota; class Blastocatellia; order RBC074; family RBC074; genus RBC074. The sequence continues at coordinate 1,111 of JBDSAM010000312.1, read as the reverse complement.
AGCGTTTGCAGTTGTTCGACGGTCTGCGCTGATACGCTGACCTGGCGCGGCGGCAAAGCCGTGTCGCTGAACGTCACGCTGTCGAACGCCGTCGTCGCGCCCAGCGTGTAGCTGCGCGCCAGCCAGTACAGAAAATGGAATAGCTCTTTGGTTGCGCGCACCGCGTCCGTTTGCGTGACAGGCTTGCGGCTGTGGACGGCCAGATTGCCGATCTCTTTCAACGCTCTGACCTTCATGAAGATGCCGGGCGAAAGGTTCTGTTTGAAGGTCGGTACGTAAATCAACGCGCTCAGGCTGTCGTCATACGGACGCTGCAATCCGGCATCGTGCTGATAGAGCCATTCGACAGCCAGTTCCAGCGCGCGCCGGGCGTAGAAACAACAAGTGCGCGCGTCAGTGTTGGCCAAGGCTTCGACGCGCTGCGCCGCTTCGTGCAACTCCGGCCATTCGGCGTTGAGAAATTGAAAGTTCGACATAAACATTCCTGCTGGGGCACAGGGTTGAAGCCGCGCGCCGGCGTTTGGAGTGCGGTGATTTGTCACCGCTTTGCTTTTCTTCAAACAAAAAGCGGCGAGGACTCGCCGCACTCCAAACGCTGCCGCGTCTCAAAGCTAAAAATCATCCGCGATCTTCAGCTTGTCTGTCTTGAAACCGTAGATGGTCTTGACGCTGGCCGCAGTTGCGACCAGCTCAAACCAGCATGCCGAACACCAGGGATATTGATTCGCGACGGCAACCAGTCCGTGTTTCACCGGATTTTGATGAACGTAATTGAGCCGCGCCAAATATGAGTGCTGGTAGGTCAATCGAGTATCCCAAAAGTTGTACCAAACGACGCGCCCTTCTGTTTGATCCAGATGGTTGAGCGCGCGTGCGCTGTTGGCGTGCAACTCTCGGATGAAGACTTGTAGGTCGGTCGCTTCCGGCAGGCTCCGCGCGACAAAATGATAATGATTGGAAAAGACCGCCCACGCCTCCAATTGCCATTGATGTTTTTTGGCTAGCGTCAGCAGATGGTTTTCCAACAACTCCAGCTTTTCGGCGCCACGAAAAACATGCTCTTTGCGTGCTGTTCCTGCCGTCAGCATAAAAATGCCTTCGGCTCCCAAAC
>JBDSAM010000311.1:0-5030 GCA_039922135.1 Blastocatellia bacterium | reverse complement strand
TGCCCAAGCTGTTCGATGATGCGATAGTGAGAGATTGTCTTGCCCGGCGCGAGCGGAGTCATGTTCAGTCCTCTTTGAAGTGTTGATTTACATTGAATTTCGATTGAGATGGGCGCGCCCGATGATCGCGCGAAGGTCATCGAAAGGGTCGGGCTGTATGCTACTACCCGATGGGAATGGCTTCAAGCTGAGGTCAAGATAATATTTTGAGGAAGATCGTTTTAGAAAATCAGCAGGACAGGTTGCCACCCTCTCCTACTCTTTCATTGTTTCAGAGCGTCGCTCATGACGAACTAAATGATTCCTTTACCTCAAATCGTCAGGTGTAACCCACAACGGTCCAACACTTCAGTCTCAATGATTGTTTCGTTGCGCTCAGCTCCCGTGGAAATGAATGCGAACGGCGCGCCTGATAGCTCGGTCAGGCGGTTGAGGTACTCTTTGGCCCGTTGGGGTAACTCATCAAGGTTTGAAATACCAACAGTCTTTGCCTTCCAGCCAGGCATGGTTTCATAGATAGGCTCGGCGGAGTGCATCTGATCAGCGTCATAAGGTACTTGATCAGTTACTTTGTTATTGATCCGGTACGCAGTGCAGATTTTGATCTCGTCTAGATCGTCCAACACATCCAGCTTGGTTAGCGCCAGCGCATCCAGCCCGTTCAACATTACGGCGTAACGAGCCACGACGGCATCGAACCAGCCAGTACGGCGCGGGCGTCCGGTGGAGGCCCCGTATTCGCTGCCTTTGATGCGCAGGTGTTCGCCCATTGCGTCGTTCAATTCGGTCGGAAAAGGTCCGCCGCCAACGCGCGTGGTATAGGCTTTAATCACGCCGATGGTTGCGTTGATAGCCGAAGGTGGAATGCCTGCACCAGTACAAGCGCCACCAACAGAGGAACTGGAGGAAGTAACGAACGGATAGGTGCCGTGGTCAATGTCCAGCATTGTGGCCTGCGCGCCTTCAAGTAACAAAGACTTACCCTGGCGGGTAGCTCGATTCAAAAAATAGGTAGTATCGGTAACGTGCGGCGCCAGAAGTTCGCTCCAACGAAAGCCATCTTCGACCAACTGCTTCTCATCCACCAGTTCGCCGCCCAGCATCTTCAGCAGGCGGTTGGCCTGTTCGGCATTATGCGCCAGCTTTTCAGCCAGCGCCGAAGGGTCTGTCAAATCGCCCGCGCGAATGCCCCGGCGGGCCATCTTCTCTTCGTACGCTGGGCCGATGCCGCGCATTGTCGTTCCAACAGCATTCCCGCCGCGACCGGCTTCGATGGCGCGGTCAAGCGCGACGTGATGCGGCAAAATCAGATGGGCGCGGTTGCTGATTAGCAGATTGGTTGAATTGACTTCGATGTCTTTGGCGCGTAGTTCGTCCATCTCAGCCAGTAAGGCCTGCGGGTGAACCACCACGCCGTTTCCGATGACACAGGTTTTGCCAGGATGCGTGATGCCGGATGGAATCAGATGCAGGACAAATTTTTGATCCACGCCATCGCGGCGAATAATGACGGTATGGCCGGCGTTGTGGCCACCTTGATAACGGGCGACGATGTCGAAGTGCGGCGCAATTAGATCAACGATCTTGCCTTTGCCTTCATCGCCCCATTGCGCGCCAATGATTGCTAGATTCATTTGATTTCAAAAAATGGCATCCGCTAAAAAGCGCGAACAGCAGACGGATTGAGTCTCCGGTGCTCATCGCGCTTTGACGGCAGTGTTTTTTAGTAGCCGTGGTTGGGATCGTGATGCTTTTTGGCTTCTAGGTATCGCTCGATTGAAACGGCGGCCTGTACGCCATCGGCAACAACATTGGCCAGTTGGTAGATCGGCCTGACGCATAGATCGCCAGCCGCATACAACCCCGGCACCTTTGTCTCCATTAACTCATTGACCAGCACGCGGCCCTCTTCATCCAGGTCTACTAAGCCTCTGATGATGTCCGAATTGGGCAGCCAGCCGATGAAGACAAACACGGCATTGACCGGAAACTCCTGGGTTTCGTTCGTCTGCAAATTGCGGACGCGGACGCCTTCCACCTCTTTGTCGCCGTATATCTCTTCGACGGTCGAATTCCACAGCGGATGGACTTTGGGATTTTTCAGATACTCTTCGATCAGGATTTTTTGCGCGGTGAAATGATCGCGGCGGTGAACAGATTTGACCTCAGTGGCGAAGCGCGTCAGGAATGCGCCCTCTTCAACCGCCGAATTGCCTCCGCCCACTACAGCCATCGGCATTCCTTTGAAGAATGCTCCATCGCAAGTGCCGCAAACGCTGACGCCACGGCCCCAGAATTTGTCATAACCCGGAACTTCCAGCCGGCGGGGGTGGCGGCCCATCGCCAGGATCACCGTTTGCGAAGTGACTGTGCTGCCATCGCCCACGCCCACGGTGAATGTGCCGTCTGCATTGATGGTCAAGCTATCAGCGCCTGTCCCGACGCGAATCTCAGCGCCGAAGCGTTCCGCGTGCTTTAAGAAAGCTTGTGTAAAATCATAGCCGGAGATGCCGTCGGCAAATCCGGGGTAATTATCAATCGCCGCCGAATTGACGATCTGGCCGCCGGGAATGTCCTTTTCCAGCACCAGAGTCTTCAACAGCGAACGCCCTGTATACACAGCGGCGGCCAACCCGGTCGGCCCTCCGCCAACAATAATGACATCGTAATCTGTGGACATAAATTTGGTGGGTGGTTGGTGGTCGGTAGTTGGTCTTCATCATTGCGTTTCAAGCAGCCACCGACCACCAACCACCTTTCTTAGGCCAACTGCTTTTCAATCATCTGGGCAATTGAAGTCATGGCGTTTGAAGGAATGCCGACGTGCCTATCCACTTCCTGGCCGCCCTTGAACAGGATCAAGGTCGGAATGCCGCGAATGCCATATTTGGCAGGGCTTTCGACATTCTCATCAACGTTTATTTTGACGAACTTGGCCTTACCCTGAAACTTCTCGGCAACGGCTTCAACAGTCGGTGCCAGCATTCGGCATGGGCCGCACCATGCGGCCCAAAAGTCCACCAATACAGGCTGGTCTGATCCCAGCACCTCAGTTTCCCATTTTGCGTCCGTAACTTCTGCAACAAACTCGCTCATCTTTTTCTCCCTTCTATTAAAAACCCGGTTGCTACCGCTCCCGGTACTGATCCGAAACCCAGTCGCTACCGATCCTAGTAATGATCCGAAATCCGGTCGCAAATGCTCCCGGCACGATTAAAGACCGGTTGCTGCTGCTTCCGGTGCTAATTCACTCCCGCTTAATTCGAACGTTGAGCATTATAACAAACGCCGTTCGTTCGCCAGCAGACTTTACAAGTCTACCTTACCAGCCCCGCGCGCGCCGCGCATCCACAATCTTACGATAAGCGCCCAGGTAATTGTGGGCTGCGCGTTCCCACGAAAAGTCCTGGCGCATCCCGTTGTGCTGCAATTTGCGCCATAAGTCATGGTCGTAATAAGCCATCAGAGCTTCGTAATACTTTTCGGTCAGCCGATCCGCTGAATATTCATAAAACTTGTAGCCATTGCCTTGTTCGGTTGCGCGCTCGAAATTGGTAATCGTGTCGTCCAGGCCGCCAACACCGCGCACAATCGGCACCGTGCCATACTTCAAACTATACATCTGATTCAACCCGCAGGGTTCGTAAGACGAAGGCATCAGGAACAAATCCGCGCCCGCTTCTACCTGATGCGACAGCGCGTTGTTGAACCCAAAGTGGACGCCAACTTGACCCGGCCTGCTGTCGCGAACGTGCTGAAGATAGCTTTCATAGCTGTCCGCGCCAGATCCCAACAAAATAAAATACGCGCCCGTTTCCAGCATCGGCCAGATGGACTGTGTAATCAGGTCAATGCCTTTTTGGGAAGTCAGCCGCGTGACCACCGCAACCACCGGCTTTTCCAAATCCACCGGCAGATGATACTTCTCCAGCAGATCGCGTTTGCACGCCATCTTGCCGTCCAGGTTGTCAGGGGAATAATGCGCCGCCAGATGTGGATCGGTTTCGGGATTCCATTCGTTGTAATCCACGCCGTTCAGAATGCCCATCAGATCGCCCGCGCGCCAGCGCAGCAGGCCGTCCAGCTTGTTGCCGAACTCCGGCGTTTGAATTTCCTGCGCATATCTGGGGCTGACGGTCGAAAGCGCGGTCGAATAATGCAGGCCAGATTTCATCGCGCTGACGGCGTCGTGAAACTCCATCCCGCCGTGCACATCCCAGCCGAAGCCGAACTTCGGCAGCAGTTCCTTATCGAAGAATCCCTGATAGGCCAGATTGTGAATGGTGAAAAGCGTCGCGGTGCGGGCAAAGAAAGGATCATCCCGATAAACAGATCGCAGGTAAGCCGGAATGAATCCCGTCTGCCAGTCGTTGCAGTGGATCACATCAGGCGAACCGCCAATGCGTTTGGCCAGTTCCAACACGGCGCGGCTGAAAAAAGCGAATCGTTCAACGTCGAAATTTCCGGAACCGTAAATGTAGCCGTGCCCGAAATATTCCTGGTTATCAATGAAGTAGACTGGCGCGCCGTCCAGATAATCGCGCCAGACGGCGGCATATTTCATCGTTCCGGCAAATGGAATGCGCAGATCGTCGAAGATCATTTCGCCGGTTTCATGGCTGACCACATCGCCGTGGCGTTTGCCAAAACCTGTGTAGCGCGGCGTAATGACTGAGATGTCGCAGCCAATGCGCGATAAAGCTTGGGGTAAAGCCCCGGCTACATCTCCAAGTCCGCCGGTTTTTGAGTAAGGCACAACTTCGGATGAAGCCAGAATGACGCGCATCGTGTCTTTAGGACTGGAACCTCTCTATAGTTTTATTTGTTTAGGAGTCCTCAAGGGAGCGCGGATACTAAAGGCGCGCTCGAAACCTTGTCAAGCAACACGAAAAAGCGACAATGGGTTGGGCAAACTGTCAGTTTGCCCTGCTCTAACTACTCAAATCTTACAAAGAAAAAGAACCGCTGATGGTTTGTCCTGCTTTTGCTCGCCTGTCTGATCGAGCCGTACAAACTGGCAGTTTGTCCAA
>JBDSAM010000310.1:0-3589 GCA_039922135.1 Blastocatellia bacterium | reverse complement strand
CGGCAATAGCGGCCGTCGTCATCGTGCTCTCTGCGCCAGAGGTCTTCAGTGCCAGGTCGGCCAGAAACTGAAACGACAAGCCCGTCTCCTCAATGGATTCGGGCATCGGCGGCGCGAACGGTTTGATTTTGGCTTGTGCGGCTTCGGTCATAATTCCTCGGAAGATGTCCGGCAAACTTCAGTTTGTCGCTGCTCCCAGATGCGTGCACCTACGCGGCCAACGACAAACTGAAGTTTGTCGAACACCTAGCAGATGATTCCACCTGCCCTACTATTCAGGGTTGCGATCCCCAACCTGCTCTTTCTCTTTCTCAGCGACGGAGAGTTTCTTGTACTGATCGTGCAGAACAGCGGCGTCGCGCAAACGACCGGTGCGATCGTAAAGTTGTGCCAAATTACTCATCGCGGGCAGCGAATCCGGCTTCATCTTCAATGCCGTTTCGTAAGACTTGATCGCTTCGTCATACTTGCCCAGTTGGCTGTAGATATAGCCCAGATTCAGATTCGCGCCGACTTCGCCGACGGCAACCGTGAAATGCTGTTTGGCTTTGTCGAATTCGCCTTTGCGCCCGTAAGCCAAACCGATGTTGTTATGCATGCGGCGGTCGTTAGGCGTGATCTTCAAGCCGCGGTTGTAATGCTTAATCGAATTGCCGAATTCACCCGCCAGGTAATACGAATAGCCCGCGTTGTTTAGGAAGCGCGCATTGTTCGGCTCAATCTTCAATGCCTTCTTGTACTGCTCCTGCGCCGATTCGTACTGGTTCTTTTCGTCGTAACAGACACCCAGCAGGTTATAGGCTTCGGGGAAGTTCGATTGCAGCACCGTTGCAGCGACCAACTTTTCAATCGCGCCGTCCAAACGGCTCTGATCGTGCAGATCAACGGCTTCTTCAAACAACGTCTGCGCGGCAAGCTCAGCCGTAGTGGCTTCCGTGGTGATGCTGTTGGATGTATCGGCAAGCTGTCCTGGAGTGCTGTGCTGAGTGCGATTCATCGGGATGACTTTTATCTTCTCGATGTCTTTCTCGTTCACTTTCTTCATCGCCAAACCGTCGTCCTTGCGTTTGAACATGCGCGCGACCATGCGGAAAGGCGCGCCAAAGACTCGCTTAATGGCGTTGTCTTTCTTGCCGGTTGACGTTTCTCCAGTCCCGGATTCGTCATCGAACAGAAATAGATTCGCGCTTGAATTCAGGTTGGCGACGAAGTACGTGCGCACGCTCGGCACAGCGGTGATCGCGCCAACGGCCAAAGCGGCAACGGCGATTGTGGCAATCACGGGGTGGCAAAGAGAGCGATAAATCTTGTGCATGGTCATAACCTCACCTTTTTGTATTTCAGCGAATAATGGCGCGCGGGTGTCGTTCGCCCTGATTCCACTGACCGGTTGAAGCTCCACGAAGAGCTTGGTTTGGGAGCGCATTCTCTGGAGTTGAAACGTTGCGAATCAAAACTTGAGAGATCGAATCTTCATAAACGCTTGTCCACTCGCCACTCAATGTCGCGATTTGCGCCAGCGGCTCGCCACGCTTGAGCAACATCCATCCTACAGAGCGTTTTTCAAGCAGTTGCTGCCAATCGGACTTCACCAGTCCTATCTCATCTGCTTCGTCGAGTACTGTACCCTGACGGTAAAAATCGTTGCGTCCATCAACGAAGACTTTGAACTGCGGATAGAGTCTGTAGATCAAATAACCACCGAACTGATCGTTCGAATACAGATTGCCCGGCAGTTTGTTTTTCAAGATGTACTCAACAGCGCCCACCGGAAAGCGGTTGGCATCAAAGCGGGGCGAAAACAATTTGTCAGCAAGTCCCGTGCTCGCCGTGACAATGATGAACGCGATAGCCGCGACGTAGCACGAAGCGCCGGTTAACTGACGATTGATAGCCATCGTGTTGCGATACCAACTGCGGGCAGCGCGCAATGCCTTAGAGCGTGTTTCACTGCCTTGTGCTGCCCAGCCAATAAATTCTGACGTCAAATTGCTCAACTGTTCGGCGATGATCGGCGCAACGACGATGACTGCCAGCGTAACATGCCGTTCCGATTGCAGCGTCAGATGCGTCCACATCAGCATTAAACCAGTATCGATGAATTGCCGCTGCCTGACGGCATTCACCGCCGCAATGACGCCGAGCAGCAAAAACAATTCGATCAGCTTGCCGCTGATCGAATGAAAGTCCGGCGACTGGAATTCCTGAATCGTAGACAGCAATTGCCAGTCATTCAAATATCGCCACAGATGGCCATACAGCTTAAATCCATATGGCGTCAGCATAGCCGCCAGCAGCGACAATACGCCAACCAGCAAATACATTTTCAACGCCCTCAGCGACTCACTGCCGCGCCACTCGCCTCGCACGGCAAACTCCAGAAGCTCGCCAGCAGCGTAAATAATCAGCATTGGCAAGGTCACAACAAAAGCGCCATGCACATTCGCCCACAGCACAATTAACAGCGGAACGGCGTAAAGCACCATTGTAGTCTGGCGCGAACGATGCCGGCGATAGCCTTCTACCAAGGCGCACCAGACAATCATTAACGCGATGGAAAGCAGGTGCGGGCGCGCCAGCCAGTGCGAAATGCTAACGACTGCGCCAAAGACGGTGACCACGCAGGCAATCAAGGGATCAGCATCGCGTTTGACCATCAGCCAGTACAACGCCGCGTAACTTGCCAGTAGTACCAAGATTGCGCCGCCAACCACTCCGGCCAGCCCGCGCCAATTGTGCAACGCTGCCATCAGCGCATCTGCCAGCCATTCCCACGCAAACCATTGCTGCCCAAACATCGTGTGCGAGAACGGGTCATTTTGCGGCGCGGCGTGCGTTTGCAGCACCAGTTCGCCGGTGCGGATGTGCCAGCCGGTGTCGCTGTCGAGCAGGAACCGCCACGAGTTGGTAATTAGCAGTTGCAGCACCAACAATGCTGACAGCCCTGCGAGCGAAGGCAAAAGCCAATGGGCGAGGGGGCCGACCTGCTTCCCAGTCTTTTTTTCTGTCGGTTGACGGCGTTGCCGCCCTGCCTGCGTCATTAGCGTTGGGGTCTCGGTTTTACTCGCCGCGCGCAATTTCGAGTTGATCGCCAACTTTCAGCCTGGCGTGGGAGATGGAATGCGCGGACATTTCCAGCACGCTTCGCGCGGCGCGGTGAGGAGTGGTCAGGCGAAACGGGCGCATATTTTCAACCAACTTGACGATTCGCAATTCACGGTCAAGGAAGATCACATCAATCGCATAATGCATCCACCAAGTGTGGACGCCATTGCAGGGGCGCAGCCATAGAGCTTCAGCAGGGGCGAGACGGCGGCGGCCAATCAGGCCGCGCAGCCGAGTAAAAAATGTATTGGCAAGCACGACCTTTTCCGCCAGAAGCTGGCCGGTCGCGCGATAGTAAAACTTCATCTCGTTAAGCGAACGTTACCGCTTAATCCCAATCGTCATCCTTCTCTTTCATCCGGCGGCGAACAACAATCACGCTTAAAACTGCGGCAAGGACCAAAAGAGAAGCAATAATGAAGTAGTTCAGCGTTAAATCCGGTCTCTCTGATTGCAAAAGCAGAGCAGCCAAGATCTGCATTAG
>JBDSAM010000309.1:0-4322 GCA_039922135.1 Blastocatellia bacterium | reverse complement strand
CATTGACGATTTATGTGCTTCGTTTGGACAAAGTCGTCGGCCTGGTGGTGGATGACGCATGGTACGTACTGCTGGCGAAAGCGCTGGCGACCGGCCAAGGCTACACGCTGATCAATTCGCCGACGCCGGGCATCACGCCCTTTTACGCGCCTGCTTTCCCTGCGCTGCTGTCGATTTTCTATCGAATTTCCCCAGACTTTCCGAACAATATCTGGCTGCTGAAATCTGTCTCCATCGCCGCAATGATGGGCGTTGGCCTCGTGGCATTCACCTACTTCAAACGTGAACGCGAACTGCCCATCTGGGTAGCGTTCGCACTGGCACTGGCAACGACGATCTATCCGGCACTGGTCTTTCTGGCAACCTCAACGATGATGTCGGAATGCGTCTTCACGCTGGCACAGCTTGGCGTGATTGTGCTGATTGAGCGCGGCGTGAAGGCTGGCCAATTAAATTCCGCCTGGAGATTCATCGTGGCGGGCGGATTGTTGGCGTCGTTCGCCTTCCTGACCAGACCGGCGGGCGTGGGCTTGCTGGTTGGCGCGGTGCTTTATCTGCTCAAAGAAAAATTGTTCAAGCAGGCAGTGATCTTTGCCGCCATCGTGGCAGTGTTCGTTGGTCCGTGGATGCTCTATTCGCGGACGCATGCGCCGACGCCGGAACAGCGCGCCGAACAGGGCGCGAACATCGTGCAGGCTTATTCAACGCAACTCTGGCAACGTGTCGCGGGCCAGCCGCTGTCGGGCACAATCACGGCGGGCGATCTGCCCGAACGCATCTGGAAAAATTTGTCTGAGATCGGCAAGTACGATTTCGGCGGCTTGGTCTTCTATTCGCTCTTCCGCCCGCCAGAGCCGGCGCTGCCAATGCGAATTGGGCAGGAAGGCCGGATGATTTCGCTCTTCTTCGCGCTGCTGGCGCTGATCGGTTTTATCGTAACCGTGCGCGAACGAATGACCCTGGCCGAATTCGTCACGCCGCTTTCGATGGGTGTAGCAATGTTGTGGGGCTGGGAACAGTATCGTTTGTTGCTGCCGCTCATTCCGTTTCTATTGTTTTACATCCTGATGGGTGTGCGCTTCTTCGCGCAGCTTTACCAGAAGTTATATGACGAACCAAAACCGCGCGGCGTGTTGATTCCGCTGCTTATCTTTTCGTGGATGTTTGTGTTGAGCAATCTTTATGCAAACTACGACTACATCCTGCGCAAGTACGATCCGTCGCCCGCCTTCCGGCTGCGCTGGATCGGCCTCTACGAAGAGAATGAAGCCCTGATCAAATACATCGGCGAAAGTGTGCCGAAGAACGCAGTGATCGCAACGCAAAATCCGGCGTTGTTGAACCTATACACTGGCCACAAGACTGTCGCGGCGGATGACCCGGCGGGTTCGTGGGAGGCCTGGAATAAGCTGGGGGTGCGCCATCTGGCGCGAACCTCTGTCAGCCCACTCCCCAAGATTGATCCCAATGAAAGTAAATATCAGATCGTTTACCGCCAAAGTGGCGGTTTGAATTTGCGCCTGGTGGATTTTGGAGACCCGGCTTCTCGTCCTGTGTGGGGAAAGAACTAGCCGATGATGGTCCGTTCACAGCGTTGTTATGGGCTATGAACTTTTCATTGCGCTGCGTTATCTGCGCGCTCGGCGGCGTCAAGCGGCGGTTTCGGTCATTACCGCCATCGCCGTAGCTGGAATCGCGGTTGGCGTCGCGGCGCTGATCATTGCGCAAGCCATGATCAGCGGCTTTCGCAGTAACGTGCAGGAAAAGATTCTGCAAGGCACTGATCACCTCAATCTGCTCAAAGAAGATAACAGCGGGATCGAAAATTACCGGGAACTGACCGAACGCATTCGCCAGATTCCTGGTCTGCGAGCAGTCTCAGCAACTATCTACGCGCCCGTATTGCTCGGTAATGGCGGCCAGTTAGAGCAAGCAGTATTGAAGGGCGTCGACATATCTCAAGAATCGGGCGGGCGCGGTTCAGAAGAACTCTCATCCATCACCGTCGAAGGCAATCCCAATCTGCGCGCGGATCAAGAGAACCCAGAAATTGCCGCTGTTGACAACATCATCATCGGTCAGGAATTGGCGCGGGCGCTTGGAGTTAGGCTGAATGATCGGGTAACGGCCGTCTCTGTCACCACAAGGTTGACGCCCGCAGGATTGCAACCGCGCCCGCGCTACACACAATTTCACGTAACAGGAATCTTCTCATCCGGATGGTATCAATATGACGCGAAGTGGGCCTACATCTTACTTGCGTCGGCGCAGCGTTTGAGCGGGAGCGGCGATACCGCAGGTGTCATCCGTATGAAAGTCGCGGACATCTATCAAGTGGACCAGATCGCTCAACAAGTGAAAGCCATTGCCGGGACTGGCTTCGTCACCAACAATTGGCAGGAATTGAATCGTCCGCTATTCGCCGCACTGCAATTGCAGCATCGGGTCATCATTATCTTCTTCGCCCTGCTGATCGTCATTGCCGCGCTCAATATCATCATTACCTTGACGATGACGGTCATCGAAAAACACCGAGACATTGGGATATTACGAGCACAAGGCGCAACACCGCAGGCCATTCGTCGCATCTTCCTGTGGCAAGGGTTGCTCATCGGATTGATTGGCGCGGGTAGCGGACTGCTGCTCGGCCTTGGGCTGAGTTGGATTGCCAACCATTACCACTTGATTTCCATCCCGGCTGAGATTTATTCGGTTTCTCATATCACGCTTAAAATTCAGATGCTGGACTGCGTTTGGGTGACAGCACTGGCAATTACGGTCAGTGTGCTGACCACTCTCTACCCTGCGCGAACCGCGGCTCGGCTGGCACCTGTTGAAGCATTGCGCTATGACTGACCTTGATTCGGCAAAATATTAGTGATCTCATAAAACCAGGATGCCAAAATTTTAGCCTGTTTCTAATATCCTCTAAATATCTTCTAAAGTCGTTGACAGCCAATTCTCAGTAGCTTACACTCCGCCGCGTTAGTGAGTCTTCCTCACACTGAAGTTTTATCAGAAAGAAGGCTTGCTGACATCTCTCGCTGACTGTGCCAGCAAACAGCATATCTAAATAGTTGCTTCGGATTTCGGATAAAGCTGACGTCACTGGGCTAAGCTGGCAAACAAATAATTTTTGATCTCTATATTTTAAGCTGTCGTGGATGTAAAAGCGCAAAGCTTTGCCACAAAAGCTTAACTTCAAAACCTCTCAACAATTCCAAAAGGAGAAATTCGAAATGCGAACCTCACGCAAACTTGCACACGCGCTACTCGCGCTATTTGCACTCGTCGTTCTGTCATCCTTCGCTTTGGCGGCGGATCCAGGGTTGGTTTATCCGCCGACTTCCGATGTCAGCGACCAGAAAGCTGGCTCACTGTTGATTTACAATATCTACACTTCCGGCGCGACCAGTGGTCAAACGCAAAACACGCGTATTAACCTCACTAACACCAGCACCTCGTCTAGTGCTTCTGTTCACCTTTTCTTCGTGTCGGACAGCTGCTCCATCGCTGACAGCTTTATCTGCTTAACGGCGACCCAGACGGCGACCTTCCTGGCTTCGGACGTTGACCCTGGCGTCACCGGCTACATCGTTGCGGTTGCAACCGATCGTAACGGTTGCCCGCTGGCCAATAACTTCCTGATCGGCGATGAGTACGTCAAGTTCACCAGCGGCCACTCGGCCAATCTGGGAGCTGAAGCATTCGCGGCCTTGTATAATGGTTCACTGCCCGGTTGTGACACCAACTCAACCACGGCCACCATCAACTTCGATGGCGTAGTCGGCTCCGGTTACAACCGTGTGCCGCGCGTATTGGCGGACGATTATGTCCCAAGCCGTGCTGATGGTAACGACACATTGGTCATCATCAACCGCATCAACGGCAACTTGGCGATTGGCGCTTCAACATTGGGTTCGCTCTTCGGCCTGTTCTACGACGATTCAGAGAACGTGCTGAGCTTCTCAGTGAGCGGTAGCTGCCAATTCCGAGCGTCGCTGTCGAACACCACCCCGCGCTTGACGCCTCGCTTCGAGACGTTCATCCCGGCGGGCCGTTCGGGCTGGTTCAAGATCTTCAGCCAGAGTGACCGTGGTATCTTGGGTGCGGCGATCAACCTGAACGCGAATGCTGGTACGAGTGCTGGCGCTTTCAACGGCGGTCACAATTTGCATAAATTGACGTTGAGTTCGTCTGCCTCATACGTCATCCCTGTCTTCCCAGCAAACTGCTTCTAGTTTGATTGGTGGACTTAACAAACAAGAGGCGAGCCTTCAACGGCTCGCCTCTTGTTTTTCAGGGCATCCGTTTGACTCGTT
>JBDSAM010000308.1:0-12733 GCA_039922135.1 Blastocatellia bacterium | reverse complement strand
GTGATTGAAGCTGATGGCGAGCGCCACGCTGTGACGACGGTGCAGCTTTATGACCCGCGCACTGGCGTTGTCAGCGAAGGCATTCCCAATACCATTGCGCGTCCGATGCCGCTGGCGCTGGCGTCGGACGGGCGGCTTTATGTGATGGGGAATGGGCGCGACCAATACGATCAGCCGGGCCAGATGGAAAGCATCGGCCCGAGCGAAACCGTCTGGCGGCGCGAACCGGACGGCCCCGCAGGAATGGGGCCGCTCGCCGGAACGGCGCTTGACGGCAAGCTGTACGTCGCGGTGCGTGATCGCGGGCTGGCAGTTTATGACACGGCAACAAAACGCTGGGAGGTTGATGCGGCTTCAACCTTTGGCAAACCGCGTTCGTGCCAGATGGCTGCTTATCGCGGAGAAATCTGGATGCTGGGCGGGCGCGATACTGCGGGCGAAGATCAAACGCTGATTTATTCGCCGCGCCCGCGCCGCTGGCGCAAAGGATTGCAGCTTCCGCGCCCGCTCAGTTGGGGCGCAGCCGGAGTCGTCAACGGGCAATTGATCGTGACAGGCGGGGCTGCCAGTTATGGCCGCGATTATTTATACAACGACCGCACATTCGTGTTGATGGAAAAATAGGATTCGCGCGATGGAGAGGAGTGACAGATGGGCCGGGCAGACCGCCTGTCACGTAAATTTCGCTGCTGCCGGGCGCTGGTCATTCATACCGTAATGCCACAATCGGATCCATCTTCGCTGCCTTCCACGCCGGCCACAGACCAAACACCAATCCGATGCCGACGCTGGAAACGAAGCCGGCAATCGGTGCCCAGAGCGGCACATACGATGGCACAATCAATCGAATCAGCAACGTCGTCAGCCAGCCGAGTATCAATCCAACCAGCCCGCCGGTCGCCGTCAACGTCATCGCTTCAATCAGGAACTGCCACAGGATGTCGCGGCGGCGTCCGCCCAGGGCTTTGCGGATGCCAATTTCGCGTGTGCGTTCGGTAACACTGACCAGCATGATATTCATCACGCCGATGCCACCAACCATTAGGCCAACCGACGAGATCGCAACCATCGCCAACGCCACGCCGACGGTAATCGAACGAAACGTTTCGATAATCGAATCGGCGGTTGAAATGCCGAAATTGTTTTCCTGATTAAAAGGAACCTGGCGGCGGACGCGAAGCAAATTGGTCACGTCATCAAAGCCCTGTTTGAGCATTCCGGGTTTGGCCACGGCCAGAATGTATATGTCTTCGGCGTTCGGTTTCAGTTTGTGAGCAACCGTGAAGGGCATGAAGATAACGTTGTTCTGATCGTTGCCGCCGCCACCGCCGCCGAAAAGCTGTTCGCGTTTTTCCAGCACGCCGACCACGCGGAATTCCCGCCCGCCGACAGTCAGGAACTTGTCCAGCGGCGAGCCATATGGGAAGAATTGATCCGCCACCGAAGCGCCGACAACACAGACCTCGTCGCGCGAATCATTCTCTTGTTTGGTAAAGAATCGCCCGGCGGAGACGATCCAGATGCCCGCCTGCTCGTATTCCGGCACGACGCCTTGCAGGACGATGGCGGCGGATTGTTTACCGTTGGCTTTGACTTCCAGCTTTTTGCCGAAGTAGTCGTTGGTGATGTTCAGCGTCGGCACCGAAACGCTGATGGTCGGCAATTGACTGAGCGCGATGGCATCTTCGTAGCTTAGGCTTTTGCGAAGCCTCTCTTCGCGCGAAGGCCGTCCGAACCGGATGCCGCTGTTAAACTTTGTGACGAAGATCGAATTGGTGCCGAATGATTCGATCTGTTTGGTAACGGCATAGTCAATCCCACTGATGATCGAAGCGATTGCCATTACCGTCCAAACACCGATGACTACGCCCAGCACGGTCAGAAACGACCGCAGCTTGTTCGTGCGCAGCGTGTCGAGCGCCATCTTCAAATTTTCCCAAATATCACTCCGGATGATTTTCATAGTGGTTGGTGGTCAGTGGTCAGTGGTTGGTGTTCAGTGGTCGGTTTTTACTGACCACCAACCACCAACCACCAACTACCTCTTCAGTCTGCTCTCAATGCTTCAATCGGATCAAGCCTGGATGCTTTACTGGCGGGCAAGATGCCGGATAACACGCCGATTAATCCTGAAACGCCGACAGCGACGATGACTGCGGCAATGGAAAGATAGGTCGGAAAGAATACGGCGGTCAAAATCCTTCCAAACACCCAGGCTATGAAGACGCCGACAGAACCGCCGATCGCTGATAGGGTAACGGCTTCGATCAAAAACTGCTTCAAAATATCGCCACGCCGCGCGCCTAAGGATTTGCGAATGCCGATCTCTTTTGTGCGTTCGGTGACGCTGACCAGCATGATGTTCATGATCACAATGCCGCCGACGACCAACGCAATGGCTGGAACGGCGATGGCGGCAATAAAGATCGGGCCGAGCAATTTATCGCGCATCTCCATAATCGCATCCGGCGTACCGATGCCGAAATTGTCTTTTTCGCCAAACTTCAATCCGTGGCGTATGCGCATCAAGCCACGGACTTCTTCGACTGCATCCTGGAATTGATCGTCGTTCTTGGCCGTGGCGACCATATAAAAGCTGCGCTGGCGCACCGCCGGGCCGAAGCTTTTGACATAAGTCCGCAGCGGAATTGTCGCGAAGATATCTTGCGGCATACCGAAAACAGTGCCTTTGGCCGCAGCCACGCCAACCACGCGATAAGGCAATCCATTGACCGTGACCTCCTGACCCATGGGAGAACTGTTTGGAAAGAGCTTGGTGGCAACATCCGCGCCCAGGAAGATCACGTTTTGCGTCGAACTGTCCTCGGTGGGCGTGAAGTAGCGGCCTTCAGAAATATCCAGGTTATCAATGTCCACGCAGTTAGCCGTAGCGCCGTCTACGTTGACGTTTTCAGCCGTCTCGGCGCCGCGTTTGAGCAAGGCCGGAGTGCCCAGCGCTTTCGCGCCCAGCTTGTCTACCAGCGTTGCCCGTTCGCGCACATACTCGTAATCGTCGAAGGTCAAATCCTTGTTGCGGCGCTGGGCTTCGGCAATTGAATCGGTGCTCTTCCAATCTTCAAAGCTGAATCGGCGCACGCTGAACGATTTCGCGCCGATGCCGGCGATCTTTTCGTCCACGTAACGGTTAAATCCCTGAATCAACGACACGACGATAACCACCGCCGTGACGCCAATAATCATTCCCAGCAGCGTCAGCACCGACCGCAGCTTGTGCGCCCAGATGGCGTCGAACGCCAGCTTGATTGTCTCTTTGAATTCCATAGTTGTGTTACAGACGCTGAGGCCGGAATTTCAGATACGGCCTAATTGCGCCAGCCATATTCATTTCGGATTCACTTTGATTTCTGCCGCGATCTCAATTGCATCATTGCTGGTTCCCACGCGCAGGTTCGAAAGCATGTAACTAAGCCGGTCTTTTTGTGTCACGCGCAGGTTGCCGCCGTCATCCACTTCCAGTTTGCGCGGCAGCAGAATTTCTCGATTCAGCAGCGCAGGCAGTTCGATTCGGTTCAGCCAGCGATCCACTTGTACAGCTTCGGTGCGATTGACGCCAATCTCTTGTCCGGCAACCTGTACGCTGAACCGCAGGTTAATCGGTAAGATCGAGCCGGCAACCGCGCGCAAAATCACTTTTCCATTTTCGCCAACAAATTGCAGCGGGATAGGTTGATCTTTGACCATAAAATTGGTGCGAGGCGAAAACCCGTAAGGCACACCATATTCGCGGCCTTTGATCTGCGCGTCAATCACGCCTTGCCCGCTCAGCCGCAGGTTCACTTTGCCGTCCGCGATACTTTCCACGCGCAGTTCGCTGATGTCTGCCTGCCCGTCGCCATTCGTAATGTCCGTGTAATTGACGATGGAAACAACCGTCTTCACTTCGTTTGATCGCAACCGTCCCTGCTTCATTTTGAATTTCAGGTCGGGATTCTGCTGCCAGGCGATCTGCGAAAGCAGCGAACTGATGACGTTGCGACCGAGTCGTAATCGCACATCGCCG
This sequence comes from Blastocatellia bacterium, assembly GCA_039922135.1. GTDB lineage: Bacteria > Acidobacteriota > Blastocatellia > RBC074 > RBC074 > RBC074. The sequence goes on along the minus strand of JBDSAM010000308.1, from coordinate 8,712 downwards.
TCCGCGGTTAAGTTTGCGCCAAGTTGATGGATTTCATTTACAATCGCAGACGAATTGCTGCCAGCGAAAACGGTTTCGGCCATGGATTGATTAACAGTTATCGGCGAATTGGCCTGCAGGACAAGCACCGCGCGACGGTCAAGCAATAACAACGAAGTCAGCGAGAGTTTCAGCGGCACGCGATAGGGCACCGTTGCAATTTCCATTGGCATCTGGCCTTCCACATTGAAGCGGCTGGCCGGAATCTCCATCGTCTCGTTGATTTCCAGTGGCAGATCCAGCGACGGCAATTCGTCATTCCACGTCTCCGGTTTCAACCAAGCGCCGAAAAGCGTTTTGATGAAGACCGACGAAATCAGACCGTTGAGCAGTTTTACTTCGGTCGCGCGAAAGGGCATCCGCATCACCGGACCCTTTGGGCCAGCTTTGATCTCACCGCTGGTCAGCAATCCTGACAATTGCAGATTGACCGACTTTGACTGCACTCCGATTTTGACGATAGCCGCGCCCGTCACCAGTTGCGTTTCAATCGAAGTCAGCTTCATCACGCTGCCGTTGGCCAGCGCAATCTCCAGCCCGACGAATTGCCGGATGGCGTCGGCAATTACGCGCTCGCTGATCACGACGACAGCATCTGCATTGCGGAACGAATCGCGCGCCCGCAGTTCGTTGCGGATTTTTGTCAGTTCGGTTGCGCGCTCGGCAGTGGACATTTGCTGCGCTGCGGCAGACAGGGAAATGCAGGCGAGCAGCGCGGCGAGCGCGGCGGACATAACAGCTTGGCGCCACTTTTTGATTACAGCTTGATTCATAACCGTTACCTTAACCTTACCTTCAATGCTTGCGTGCAGTGTTTGTGGGAGGCAGCCTGATTATAACCGCAACTGCTAAGCAGCGGCGATTGAGATGTGCTAGAGTGCGCGCGCTTTCCACTGCACCCAATCAAAACACGAACTAGAATCGTTATGACCGGATTATCAAAGCTCGATCTGGCAGTCATCTTTACCTACCTTGCGGGCATCACCGCGTTCGGCCTCTACGTCTCTCGCCGGGTTAAGGACACCGAAGGCTACTTTATGGGCAACCGCCGCTTCGGCAAGGCGCTGATGATCGCGCAGGCTCTGACGACGGGCACGCGCGCCGATTACGCTATTGGCGTGGCTGGCGCGTCGTATGAGATTGGAATGGCAGGCATCTGGTATCAGTGGATGTATATCTTTTCGACGCCCTTTTTCTGGCTGCTGTCGCCGATCTTTCGCCGGTTGCGCTACACGACGACGGCGGATTTTTTTGAAGAACGATTCAGTCGAAGCCTGGGGTTCGCCTATTCGCTGTTTGCGCTTTATCTGTTCACGCTGTGGCAAGGAACGATTATCAAAGGCGCGGCACTGACCATCGCTGGAATTACCGGCTTGTCCGAAACATGGATCATCTGGGGGGTGACGGCGCTGTTTGTTTTGTTTGGTGTCGCGGGCGGGTTGATTGCAACGGTCAATACGGATTTCATTCAAGGCATCTTCATCGTCATCCTGTCGTTTTTGCTCATCCCATTTGGCCTGGAAGCAGTCGGCGGATTTGCGGGTTTGCACGCGAAATTGCAGCCGGAGATGTTTTCGCTGGTGGCATTGAAAGAACTGACGCCATTCAAAGTCTTGATGCTGGTCATCACGGGCCTGGTTGGTATTGTCGCGCAGCCGCATCATATGGCCGTCGCGGGCAGCGGCAAGAGCGAAATGAACTGCCGCGTCGGATGGTGCTATGGCAACTTCATTAAGCGGCTCTGCACAATCGGTTGGGCGTTAGCGGGGCTGATCGCCGCCGCGATGTTCACGCAGGGTTCGATTGCCAAACGCGAACTAGTCTTTGGCGCGATGATCAAGCAACTGCTGCCGTCAGGATTAGTGGGCCTGATGATCGCCGCAATTTTGGCAACCGTCATCGCTTCGTGCGCGGCGTTTATGATTTCTGGCTCAGCGCTGTTCACGCGCAATATCTACAAAAAATATCTGAAGCCCGCAGCAGATGACGCACATTATCTGCTTACGGGCCGCATTGTTTCGGCGGCGCTGACGGTGGGCAGTTTGCTGATGGCGCTTTACCTGAAGTCGGTGATTGATGCGACGGTGCATTTCGTGACGATCGTCGCATTTGTCGGCATTCCGATGTGGGTGGCGATTGTTTGGATGCGAGCCAACAGCAAAGGCGCTTGGGCAAGCCTGATCGCCAGCACAGCAGTTTTCTGGTGGTTCGGCGTTGCGAACAATATTAAAGACGGACGCGAATTACTCTATCCAATGTTGGCCGGGTTCGTAACCATGATCGCCGTCAGTTGGATGACACGTCCGGAATCGGCAGACCGGCTGCAGCGGTTTTACGCTTTGCTGCACACTCCGGTCGGCGAAGAAGCGAATTTGGAACGCGTGGGATTGAAGGCGACGCTCGATTAATGTAGGCGACAATGAGAGATCAAGAACCACAAACCGAAGTGCAACCCATTCCCAATTTTCAAATGCCACTCTCCCAACTTGAAGAGGATGGCCATTCGCTGCTGATTGTTGATTTGCTGCGATTACCGCAATGGTTCAGCTACAAACGATACCGTCTGGATGTCATAGGCTTTTTGGTGGCGTGGTTGTGGGTCGTGCTGTTGTTGGCTTTGGGATGGTGGGTTGCTCGAATTGGATCTTGAAGATCATAGCTTGCCGATCGGAGCTTAAATGAAAGTCAGAGGCCGCGTTGGATTAAGTGGAGAAGTCGTTGATCTGTTGATTGCAGATAAAGCCATTAACGCCATTACCCCAGGCAATCTTTCACAGGCATGCGAACTTAGCGATACAAAACTACGGCTCTGGGCAGGCTTTATTGATATACAGATCAACGGCTACGGCGGGATTGATTTTAATGACGCTAAGACAACCACTGAACAAGTTGCCGAAGTGACTCGCGCGTTGTGGCGAACGGGCGTTACATCCTTTTGCCCAACAGTGATTACCGAATCTTCCGGACACATCTCGCAATGCCTGGCCAATCTGATTCGCGCGGCGGACGAATCGCAGGAGGTTGCCCACGCAATACTCGGCATTCATCTGGAAGGACCATTCATCTCCCTAGAAGATGGGCCGCGCGGCGCGCATCCAAAACAACACGTCTGCCCCCCAGACTGGGAGCAGTTTCAACGGTGGCAGAATGCAGCGCGCGGGCAGATTCGCATTATGACCTTGTCGCCGGAATGGCCAGAGAGTTTAAACTTTATCGAACGCGTTGCCGCATCCGGCGTCATCGTCGCCATCGGCCACACCGCGGCGTCACTCACACAGATTGCCGATGCCATGAAGGCAGGAGCAAAGATGTCCACGCATTTGGGCAACGGCTCGCACGCGAAGATTGACCGCCATCCGAACTACATCTGGGAGCAACTGGCCAACGATAATTTATGGGCAAGTTTCATCGTGGATGGGCATCATCTGCCACCCTCGGTGGTCAAATGCTTTTTGCGTAGCAAAGGCGTGGAGCGCAGCATTCTGGTAACCGATGCGATTGCGGCAGCAGGTCAGCCTGCGGGTAGGTACAAGCTCGGCAATGTCGAAGTGGAAGTCAGCGAGGCACGCCGCGTCTGCCTGCCAGGCACGCCATATCTGGCTGGGTCGGCATTGGAAATGCATGATGCCATCGGGAAAACGGTGGCGTACTCTGACGCAACGCTTGATGACGCGCTGCAAATGGCTTCAACAAATCCGGCTGAATTGCTAGGCTTGGCGGATAGAATCGGAAGCGTTGCCATTGGGCAAGCGGCAGATTTGGTTTTGTTTGACTGGAATGAAAAGCTGAAAACGATTTCGGTTGCTGCGACGATTGTCAGCGGCGAGATTGTTTATCGCAGGTAACGGCTACCAATGCCGCCGCGAAACCGATTGCCAGTCGTCCCGGCGTGTCCATTCGGACATAGCAAGGACGACAAAACGCAGAATGCTCAAGACTCCAGCAATCATTACCCAAACCAGCATTCGCTGCATCGGTGGTCGCTGGCTAAACCAGCGGATGACAGAGCCTTCGGCAATGATGCCGATCATCAAGTATTGAATTCCAGACAGTAGTTCGCTTTTATTACTGGTATGCATAGCATTGAAGAGCCATTCAACTGAGGCGATTGGTGAATCGCTGCGCATTTTGACCCGATAACGCCTGTGCGTCAAAAACGAAGATCATTTTTTACAGGGAGACAGCAAATGAAACTTTCCATTTTCAACTTTTCCAAAAATAGGACGCTATTGGGGGCGGCCTTAGTTTGTGTGGCACTGGCCGGATGTTCCGGCAATCCTGGCAACAATGCCAACGGGTCCAAGGCGACCGTTGCAGATGCTGAAAAGTTCGTTGCAGATGCTGAAAAACTATATCTGGCTGTGACAATCAACGAAGGCCGCGCGGACTGGGTGCAGAGCAACTTCATCACCGATGACACCGAAGCCATTGCTGCGCAAGCGAAGGAAGAAACAATCAAGACGGTTAAACAACTGGCGGAGGAATCGCGTAAGTTTGACGGTCTGGTCCTGCCGCCGGATGTCGCGCGGAAAATAAAGCTGCTCAAACTTGCGCTGGTCTTGCCTGCTCCTGGCAATCCCGCCGAGCGCGAGAAACTGACAAAAATCGCTGTTGCCATGGAGAGCGCGTATGGCGCGGGCAAGTATTGCCCTGAACCGGGAAGCCTGCTTGGCAAATTGACCGAAGCCCGGGCCGCCAAAGACCCCTCGCAAAAGGACAACAAGTGCTTGGCCCTGGGCGATCTGGAACGCGTGATGGCCGAAAGCCGTAACCCGGACGAATTGAAAGATGCCTGGCTGGGCTGGCATTCGGTTTCGCCAAAATATCGCAAGGACTACGCGCAATTCGTTGATCTGGCAAATAAAGGCGCGAAGGAAATGGGTTTCAAAGATTTGGGCGTGATGTGGCGGTCAAATTACGATATGGAGCCCGATGCTTTCGCCGCCGAAATGGAGAGACTATGGCAGCAAGTCAAACCGCTCTATGATTCGCTGCACGCCTACACCCGGATGAAGCTGCGGCAGAAGTACGGCGAAGCCGTCGTCTCCGCGACAGGGCCAATACCAGCTCATCTGCTGGGTAACATGTGGAGCCAGCAGTGGGGCAACACATACGAACTACTGAAGCCTGCGACGGGTGATCCAGGCTACGACCTGACCAAGATTCTGAAAAGCCGCAATACCGACGCCAAACAGATGGTCAAATACGGCGAAGGCTTTTTCACCTCACTTGGCTTTGCCTCGCTGCCAGAAACATTTTGGAATCGTTCGTTGTTTACAAAGCCACAGGATCGCGAGGTTGTCTGCCACGCCAGCGCTTGGGACCTGGATAATCAGAAAGACGTCCGCATCAAGATGTGCATAAACATCAACGATGAAGATTTTACGACCATTCACCACGAACTCGGCCACAACTTCTACCAAATGGCGTACGCGCCGCAGCCATCGCTTTATCAAAACAGCGCCAACGATGGTTTTCACGAAGCCATCGGCGACACCATAGCACTGTCGGTGACGCCGGAATATTTGAAACAAATCGGCCTGATTAGCACTATTCCGGATGAAAAGGCCGATCTCGGCCTGCTATTACGCCTGGCGTTGGACAAGGTGGCGTTTCTGCCGTTTGGATATTTGGTGGATCAATGGAGATGGAAAGTCTTTTCGGGCGAAGTCGGTCCAAGTGATTACAACAAGGCTTGGTGGGAGCTACGCGAAAAGTATCAGGGCATTGCGGCTCCGGACGCGCGTAGCGAAAACGACTTTGATGCTGGGGCGAAGTATCACGTGGCGAGCAATACCCCCTACGCCCGGTACTTTTTGGCTCATATCCTGCAATTCCAATTTCATCGTGCGCTGTGCCGGGAAGCCGGATACAAAGGGCCGCTCAACCGGTGTTCGATTTATGAAAATAAGGCTGCGGGTGAAAAGCTGAAGTCAATGCTGGCTATGGGACAAAGCCGTCCGTGGCCGGAAGCGCTCAAATCAATGACAGGCGAGGACAAGATGGATGCTACCGCGATCTTGGACTACTTCGCGCCTTTGAAAATCTGGCTGGATGAACAGAATAAAGCTATGGCGACGAAGTGAATCTTTTGTCCAAAAGGCTGCACAGCAAGTCTTTACCTATTGGGGAATTTAGGATGGCGAAATAAATTATGGGAGGCTATACTGAAATTGCCGCTCGAACGCAGGCTCTCAAGGTTTAAGCAGTGTCCCCGTTCGAATCCCCTATATCAGAAATTCCATGACGAAAGAGCAAATGATTATTTTATGAAAATTGCTATTTTGGGGACGCGAGGAATCCCGGCAAATTACGGAGGGTTTGAAACCTTTGCAGAGCAACTGGGAACAAGATTAGCGGCGCGCGGACACGATGTCACGGTTTACGGACGGAACCACTACTTAACGATTACAGATAAGTTTTACCGCGGTGTTGAGCTCGTGACGCTGCCAACAATCCGTCACAAATACTTCGATACTATCGTCCACACTTTTCTCTCCGTCCTTCATGCCTCGCCACGCAAATACGATGTGATCTTGATCTGCAATGCAGCCAACAGCATCTTCTCTTTTATTCCACGGTTTCTGGGAACTCCAACGCTGGTCAATGTTGATGGTTTGGAGCGCAAACGCAAAAAATGGAATTGGGTAGGACAGACGTACTATCTGATTTCGGAATGGCTTTCGACATTTTTGCCAACGGCAATTGTGACCGACGCGCAGGTGATTCAGGATTACTATGCCACACGGTACAAAAAGGAATCAGCAATGATTGCTTATGGTGCCGAAGTCGCCCGTCACGCCACGCCAGAAAAGCTTGATCGTTTCGGATTGCAGCCGAATGGGTATGTGCTTTATGTCAGTCGCCTAGAGCCTGAAAACAACGCACATCTGGTGATCGAGGCATTCGAGAAAGTCAATACCGACATGCCGCTGGTGATTGTTGGGGGAGCCCCATACGCGGAAGAGTATATCGCGCAGTTGAAGAACACTTGCGATCCACGCGTGAAGTTTCCAGGTTTCGTCTTCGGCGCGGATTACCGCGCGTTGCAACAGAACGCATACTGCTATGTCCATGCGACTGAAGTGGGTGGCACTCATCCGGCGCTCATCGAGGCAATGGGAGCAGGCAACTGTGCCTTGACGCTGAACACTCCCGAAAACAGAGAAGTCATCAACGGTGCCGGCATTGTCTACGATTCGGTTGAAGACCTGACTGCAAAACTGCAACAAGTGATTGACCATCCGGAGACCATCGGTGAATACCGTCGCCGGGCGATGGCTCGGGTGCTGGAGCTTTATAACTGGGAACAGATCACAGATCAGTACGAAAAATTGCTGTCAAAATTAGCTGGCTTAAAGATTCAAACGAGAGGTACCGTCATTAGCAGGCCAGCAGTTGCTGCTCCTAACGAATCGCGCACATATCCGATCAAACCTTTTGTCGAAGAACCAGCAAAAGTCCGAACAACAGCAAAGACCCATTATTGAAGATGGGTGCGTGCTGCAAAGTACTTAATTGCAGTATGCATTCTTTACTCCTCACCCCAATGCGTTATCAATCCAGTGCAAAGATTCCCTTCTGGCAACCAGCATGGTCTTTAGTTCATGAGCATCACGGGCTAATTAGTTCGATGGTCCGGCGAGATTTGACCAGTCGGTATAAAGGCTCCCTCATGGGATTGGCGTGGACGATCATCACGCCAGCGGTGATGATCGTAATCTACACGGTGATCTTTTCGGGAATCTTCAAGGCGCGCTTTGGTGCAGAAGGCGGACATCTACAATTTGCTGTATATCTCTTCTGTGGAATGCTGCCCTGGGTTGCATTTAGTGATGGCATTCAACGTTCAACAACAGCATTGACCGACAACATCAATTTAGTTCGCCGTGTCGTGTTCCCGCTAGAAGCCCTGCCTGTCAACTTAGCGCTCTCAGCGTTAATGCAGCAATTGCTGGGAACGATTGTCTTGTTAATTGCGGCCCTAATTATGCAGCGGACTTTACACGTAACAGTGTTATTGATGCCTGTTTTGCTTGTTCCACAGTTACTGGCCACGATTGGCTTGGGGTGGTTAATGGCGAGTTTCGGTGTCTTCATTCGTGATATGGCGCAAGTCAACCAACTTGCTCTACAAACGATGATGTATCTAACGCCTATTCTTTATCCTGAGAACTTGATTCCTCCTGAGTATCGTTTGCTGGTGGATTTGAACCCTGTTGCTCCTCTAATTCGAAGTTACCGGCAAATTTTGCTTGAGGGGAGAATGCCAGATTGGCATGGTTTGATCGTAACACTGATCTTTGCGGTGATTTGCTTTTGCTTCGGTTATTGGTGGTTCGGGCGGACAAAAAAAGCATTCGCAGATGTAGTATAACGTGAGTTCGACGTAAAAGTTGCAGTGCTGAAAAGAGATAAGGGCATTTCATCTACCGGAGCCTTAAGTCTGGACACATTTTGTAAGTAGACGAGTGGCAATGAGTTATCAACTGGCGAGAGTCTTGGTTTATGACGAACCCAAACTCTCGTACCACTCGTCTGACCGGCTTTATCACGAAGCTTTATCCGTGGGGACATGGTCATCAAATCAAAGCTTTCGTTGCTTTTGTCGAGGCTTTGCTCGAAGCCAGGTCTTGCACGCAAGCCAGGATTACGGCGACCTTTGAAAATAAG
>JBDSAM010000307.1:0-9037 GCA_039922135.1 Blastocatellia bacterium | reverse complement strand
GCAGATCATTGAATCGTTTTGTCGTCTCACAGGCTTCTTCGTTTTTTTCCAGATATTCGATGACGGGCTGGTCGTTGCCCGTCAGTTCGCGCAGCTCCGGCACGAAGTACGGATTGGGCAGGAAGCGAACATCAAACAGCAAGTCGGCGTCAAGCGGCACGCCGTATTTGAACCCAAAGCTGACCACGGTGATCTCAGTCTGTTTTTCAGTGCTTTCGGGCGCGAAGCGATTCTTCAGCCACGCACGCAAGGTGTGAACATTGTGATCCGAACTATCCACGATGACGTCGGCCAGGGCGCGAATCGGTTCCAGTCTCTTGCGCTCTTCGATGATGGATTCCAGCACGCGGCCTTCGCCCATGGGATGCGGGCGACGCGTTTCACTGTAGCGGCGCTGTAAGGCAGCGTCGCTGGCTTCCATAAACAGAACGGTTGTTTCCAGGTCAGTACGCGCGCGCAACTGCGTGTACACATGCGGAAAGCCTTTGAGGAATTCTCCTTCGCGAATATTAAGGCCAAGCGCGGCGCGCGTCACGCCAAACTCTTTCCGCTCGAACAACTGAACAAAACTGGGAATCAACTGCACTGGTAGATTGTCCACGCAGAAGTATCCCAGGTCTTCAAATACATTCATCGCCGAAGACATTCCGGAACCACTTAGACCGGTGATGATGATCAGTTGCGGAGTCATAGCTGGTGGTCGGTGGTTGGTGGTTGGTGGTTGGTGGTTGGTGACGGCCAGTTAACCGACCACCGACCACCAATCACCAACCACCAATCAGGGTTCAATCAACCCAAAATTTCCATCTTTGCGTTTGTAGATGACGCCGATGCGATCGGTTTCAGCGTCGCGGAAGACCACGAACTGGTCGGCGGATTCTTCAACGCGCAGTACTGCTTCTTCGGGCGTCATTGGTTTGATCGAATAACGGCGCGAACGGATGATGCGCGGTGGGTCTTCTTCGGCTTCAACGGGTGGCATGGGGCTGGGCGCAACGGCGCTGGCCGAAGGCGCATGATGCGCCCGGTCAATGATCTTGCCTTTTATCTTCACCGCCTGTTTGTGAAGCTTATCAATCGCCTGCGACGCCGATGTATACATATCGGTGGTGTCGGACTTGCTGGTCAGCGAATGATCGTGCCACTGAACGACAATCTCCGCCTCGTGGCGGTGATGCTTGCCGACACTCAGGATGACGTGCGCACGGTTCGCGCCGTTCAACACGATATCTAGCTTTTTGAAATGTTCATTGATGTGTTTTTTGATGGCTGGTGAGACGGTGAAGTTTCTGCCTGTGTATTCAATTTTCATCCCGATGCTCCTTTATAGTGCCCGATGATTCATCTTCAGGATTGGGCGAGACTTGGGTTCGGTAACGTTGATGTGGGGCGGGCTCTCAGATTGGGGAGATTGGGTTGTGGATCGCGGATGTACTCTGTTGGCCAACCTGCGATCCACAATCCGAAATTAAACTACTTGGCGCCGTTCGCGCGACCCGGCGATTTTCATCTGGTCGCGATATTTGGCAACGGTGCGGCGCGAAAGCTTCTGGCCTTCTTTGGCCAAAATCGCGGCAATGTGGTCGTCGGTCATTGGCTCGTGCGAATCTTCGGCTTCGATCATCTTTTTGATCTTCAGCTTGATGATGCGAGTGGAAACTTCTTCTCCGTCATCGTTGGTCATGCCTTCGGTGAAGAAGCGGCGCAGTTCGATGACGCCTTGCGGGGTATGAGCGTATTTGCCATTAACGACGCGCGAGACGGTGGACAAATGCATTCCGATGTCTTCGGAGATGTCTTTCAGCATCATCGGCTTAATGTACTCGACGCCTTTATCCAGGAACTCCGTCTGGCGTTCGACAATCCGTTCGCAGACCTTGTAGATCGTCTGTTTGCGATGCTCGATGTTTTTCAGCAAGTCCACCGCCGAACGGAAGCGATCCTTGATGTAATCGCGCGTCTCTTTCGTGGTTTCCTTGTTCTCCATCATCTGCCGGTATTGGCGGTTGATGCGCAATTGCGGCATGCCATCGTCGTTAAAGCGGATGACGTAATCGTCGTCGAACTTTTCGATGTAAACCTCTGGCTCAATGTAGTGCGTCGAAGGCCGCGCATATTTGCGTCCGGGTTTGGGTTCCAATTGTCGGATCAGCTTCATCTCATCGGCGATGTGTTCGACCGTCGCGCCTAATTCACGGGCGACTTCCGGCCATTTGTGATGTTGCAGCTTGTGGAAGCATTCGCGAATCATTCGTGCCGCCAACCGATCGCCATACCCGTGATAGTCCAGTTGCAATAACAGGCATTCCTGCAAACTGCGCGCGCCAACCCCTGTCGGATCGAGTTGCTGCACAATCTTCAGCGCATCTTCCATCGTCTCCATCGGCCACTCGCCAAATTGCGCGATCTCTTCCAGCGGCGAATCCAGAAACCCGTCGTCATTCAGATTGCCAATGATTGCTTCGGCCGCCGCCTGTACTTCTGGCGAAGTGATCGTCAATCGCAGTTGCCAGTTGAGATATCCGGAAAGATTGGTTTCTGAGGAAAGGAACTGATCAAAGGAAGGCTTGTCTTCGCCGCCAGTTTCGGTTTCGCGTGTTTTGTAGCCTGGATCAAGGTATTCTTCAAAAGTCTGGCCGAAGTCAATTTCGTTGAAAGAATCGCGGTCGCTAATCTCACCTTCACGAACTTCACCACTTTCAAAATCGCGCGTTTCGCTTGGCGCCTGTGCCGACTCGCCGCCCTCAGTAGGGATATTCGAACTGTAATCTCCCGCATCAACAGCCTGATTGTAAGAATTGTCGCCCCGTTCGAACGACTCAAAACTGTTCAACATGTTTTCCGGCATCTCCGCCGTGCCGTTCAATTGCGCGCTCGGCGCTTCAGTGTAATCAACGTTCGCAATATCCGCCGGAATGATAGCTTCTTCCGGCGCTAACTCTTCCAGCACCGGATTTTCGACAAGCTGTTGCGTGACCAGATCGCCCAATTCCAGCTTGGTCATTTGCAACATCTCAATCCGCTGACGCAATTGCGGGGTCAGCACCAGCCGCTGAGAAAGATTGACGCTTAGTGTTGGTTTGAAGGACATAGCTCTTTCGTTGGTGGTTGGTGGTTGGTGGCTGGTCAGCGAAGAGTTTTAATTCTCTTCTTTGCCAATCACCAGCCACCAACCACCGGCCTACATTCTAAACTTTTCTCCAAGATAAACTCTTCTGACTTCAGGGTCATCGGTTAAATCACGCGGCGTGCCGGAGCGGAACAGCTTTCCCTCGCTGATAATGTATGTCCGATCGGTAATCTCCAACGCTTCACGCACGTTATGATCCGTGATCAGTATGCCGATCCCGCGCGAACGCAGCCGCGCGATAATCTGCTGAATATCATCTACTGCAATCGGGTCAATTCCTGCAAACGGTTCGTCCAGCAAAATGTACTTCGGCTCCAGCGTCAGCATTCGCGCGATTTCCGTGCGCCGCCGCTCGCCGCCTGACAGCGCGTAGCCCTTATTGCGACGAACATGACTTAAGTGGAACTCTTCGATCAACTCTTCCAACCGCTCATGCCGCTCGGCGCGCGACAGTTTCAGGGTTTCCAGAATCGCCAGGATGTTTTGCTCGACTGTCAGCTTGCGAAAGACCGAGGCCTCCTGCGGCAAATAGCTGATGCCCATCCTCGATCGCTTATAGAGGGGCAGCCTGGTGATGTCCTGGTCACCAAACCAGACGCGGCCGCCGTCGGGTTCTTCCAGTCCGACAACCATATAAAACGTAGTCGTTTTGCCCGCGCCGTTCGGCCCTAGCAAACCGACCACTTCGCCGGGATGAACGATGATCGAAACGTCGTTGACAACCATGCGGCGGCGATATGATTTCTTCAAGCCTTCGGCGCGCAAGGCTCCAGCGCTGGCGGGTAGACCGGACGGATCACGCAGATCGCGTCGTTCAGCGCGTGTGATCTCGCGATCAACAACTTCGCTTACCATTCCCGTCGTCCTCTCTGTCGCCTCAAAAACTCCTTCATATTGAAACCGCATCTTGACGCTGCTGGTGGTAAATTTCGCTGAACGCGCGCGCGTTTGGCTTGGGCTTGGAATCAACTCGCATGGAGTCGGCAGCAAAGCACTTTAAGGCTAATTTCGGATGCGATGTGTAGTTTTAACCCGCCGTTTATTGCTGCTTTCATCACCAGCTTCGATCCTAGCATCGCGTAAATGGAGAGTCAATTTTGCGCTTTTTGTCACTCCTTCGCGCTCTTGATCTTCCAGCATGGCCAGATTTCCGGTCAGCACAGCCGTGTCGTTGGCCGCAGTGTAAACGACCTGATCGCCCGTGGCGCGCCGCTGCGGCTGAGTCATGACCACGTTTTGAGCCGCCGTCAGTTGCACCAGTTTGTGCTGTTCATCCATTACTGCGTCAGCAACGGCGGCGTCAATCTGATCTATCCCCTGCTTGATGCGAACGTTTCCTTCGTAATGTGCTGTGCGGTTTGCGTCGGTGTAAACAATCTTGTCTGAAGTGCTAAAGACGGGCACGATTTCCTTGCGACCTTTTTCGGCTTCGCGCTCGAAATCGTAAAACGCCGATTGCGCATTGCCCCAGGCCGTCAGCATTCGCTCGCCGTTGTCCAGTTCCATGTTTTCGGCACGGATAAAATCGTTGTCCTGCCAAGCGCGCACATTGCCGAAATACCGCGCCGCGCCCTCCCGATGTTTGACTACGGCACGATCCGCGGCAATCGTCACCGGCGCTTTGTCCTTCTTGAAGGGCGCGGCACCGCCAGTCTTTTCACGGCTGTAATAAATCGTCCGGACTTTGCCGCGCAGGAAGCTTTCGCCCGTTTCAACATTTGCGTCAATCTCGTCGGCGTTGGCGCGTGACGACGAATCCCACAACAACGGTTTACCGCGCATCGCGACCATCTGATTGGAAGCGGTATAGACAGCCCTTGCCGCTGTCGCGTTGCGTTGCGTCTCCTTGACGGGTTCTTTGGCAGTCTCTTTGCCGCTTTCTTTGATGAGCTCAGTGAACTTGGCATCGCCGTCAACGGTTAGTTCGGAGATGTCCTGCGTTTGTTCAATCAGATTGGCTGTGACCTTCTTGCCGGTGATGGTCTTGCGCGCCTGCTTGCTCTTTTCGGCCAGCGGTTCGAAGTCGGCAACGGCGCTGCCGTCAGCCAAAAAGGTTTTGATCAAATTGCCTTTCTCAAAAAAGTCGGCGGTGAATTTTGCCGCGCGCAGCTTTTGCCGCTCGGCTTTCGGCGTGATGGTCTTCGGCGTGATAGTCAGGATGGCGTTGCCTGTCGCTTCGGCGCGCGCCATGTCTTTGCCATTATCACGGAACGTGGCATTGATGGCATCGGCCTCAATCACGCGTTCTGAAACTTCTTTGGCGTTTGGCGCGCCTTCGGCCACTTCGATCTTCATCGTCGTACGGCCCTGCGTAGCAACTGTTTGAAGTAAACTTTCCTTTTCGCCTGGTTTATAAACCGCATCAATCTTTTCGGCAGTGATTTCGCGCGGCGAATCCTTTTCAAGCGAGACGGCATGTGCCGAACTTGTAGCGACGGCCTGTTTCAGATGCTGTAGTTCGTCGAAGAAGAAGTCCATGTCGCGCGCCTGCATCTCCGAACTTTTCCCTTTCTCATGCGACTTCAACATCGAATTGCCACGCATCTCAACGCGCAGCAGCTTTTTATTTTTCACATCAACCACGCCTGTCACTGCGTCAGCGTGCGCCGTCTTTGCCCCCTGCGTGACATTAGCATTACCCTCGAAGCGTATAACGCCGTCCGTTTCGACATAACTTGCGCGGTCGCTGTGAATCTCAACCGGCGCGCCGCCTTTTTTCTTTGGGTCAGGATTTGTGCTGACGACATGCGCGTCTTTCGCCAGTGCCAGATTGTGCGTTTTGGCTTGAAGCTGAGCGCCGATGGACGATCCGCTCAATTCGCCTTGCTTGAACTGCACGGCCACATCGGTGCTGGCAACTTCGGTCTTCTGTTCGTAGTTCAATTTTTCAGTCGCCACTTCCAGTCCATCGGAGCTGGCGACTTTTACGTTGCCTTCGAAGGTAACAAGACTTTGATCGGGCGCGTATGCGCCACGATCCGCCGTAATGCGCATCTTTTTAATTAAACCATCCTTCTGCGCTTCGCCGTTTGCGGTCAGGTCAACTTTTTCCAGTTCGTGCCGCCCGTCGTCGTAAGCAGTGTCTTTGGCCGCCAGCAGCCGGAACTTTTCGCGTCCGTTCTCCATCACCACGCGCTCGTAGCCCTCGATGATCGAGGTCACATTGCCTTTCAGCTTCGCTTCGGCTTTAGAAATGCCGGGCAGTCGCGGTTGCCGCCGCGCGCGAATGAACGCCGTAACAATGACAGCAATTGTGGCAACCAATAACAACAGGGAGAGCGCGCGCCCAATGGCAGGAAGTTTCTCTTTCAGCATAAGAATGATTTTTGCACCTTTTGAACGACCACTTGATGATGGCTGGATTATAGCATCTTGGTCTGGGGATTTCGGCGGGCCGGTTTGCCCGGCAGATCAAGCGCTTGGCGTCTCTCCATCTGCCTTTTGAATTTTTTGTGCCTTTTGCGGTGAATCCACTGTTCGGAATTGCGCAAACGCTTGATGTGGCCTAATGTTCCCCCGAACTGACACGCAACCTCTCAAGCAATTCGATTACAAATTAACGAAACGACTAAATTCCAAGCTGGCTGAAGGATGAAGAAGCGATGGCGGACTTACCGCTGCCGCATGAATTAAGGAGATCAGACGACGAACCAATATGGATTCGGAGTCTGATCCGGCCTCCAATCCATCAACCTGCCATCAACTTGGGATGCCAACAGGCATTCACCAGGAGGAAAGCACCATGAAAGTTTCCGCCAGTCGTTCTCTCTCTCTCTTGCTGTTCTTGCTAACGCTGCCTGTCCTGACCTTTGCTCAAACCACCAACGGCAATATTCGCGGCACTGTTAAAGACCAAGCGGGCGCGGTACTGCCCAACGCGACGGTAATCGTTAAACACATTGATACCGGCACGCAAAGAAGGCTGGTAACCAATGAAGAAGGCATCTATCTGGCCGACAACCTTCAGCCTGGCGAATATGAAGTCCAGGTTGAGATAAAGGGATTTCAGAAACATCTGCACCACGCAACAGTGCAAACCGGCGGCAGCATTGAGATTGATATCGCCATGACCGTCGGCGCCAGCACTGAAACAGTCGTTGTGACCTCCGACGCCGCGCAGGTCAATACCAGCGATTACAAGGTTGACGGCGTCATCACGCGCGAGCGCATTGAGAACCTGCCTCTCAATGGCCGCAGCTTCCTCTCGCTGGCTTCGCTGGAACCGGGCGTGGATGTGACATTCGACGCCAATCCGGGCGCGGGTGGCGTCAATAACTATTTCCGCGTCTCCATCGCCGGCAGTACCAGCACACTGACCCGAATCTCTGTGGACGGAGCCAACGTCAACGACCGCATCACCGGCGGCACGGCGCAGAATTTCTCGCAGGAGACGGTGCAGGAATTCCAAATCTCGACCTTCAACTTCGACCTTTCGGTTGGCAACACCTCGTCGGGAGCGGTGAACGTCGTTTCGCGCACCGGCACCAATACTTTTCATGGCAGCGGGTTCTATTTCTATCGCGATCACAACATCGCGGCTTATCCAGCGTTCAAGCGTCCGGACGATCCCAGCGCGTTTAACCCCGGCTTCAACAATCCCGCCCTGCGCCCACGGCTGATTGATCCCTTCTTCGTGCGGCGCAACACGGGGCTCAATCTGGGTGGGCCGATCAAGAAGGACAAGCTTTTCTTCTTTTCCAACTTCGAATACACCAACCAGGTGGGCGCACAGGTGATCAGTTTTACCAACCCGCTTTTCGCCGGGTTCAGCCACGTCGGGCAACTGCCCTTCCGTGGTAAACTCTTCAATGCCCGGCTTGATTACAAGATGAACAACAAACACAGCGCCTATCTGCGCTATAGCCAGGATCGCAACACTAACCTGTCGGGCGGTGGCAGTCTGGAATCCACCTGGACATCCAGCAACAACTACGCCGATCAGACCAACCTGGGCGTGACCAGCGTGTTCAGGCCGACTCTGGTCAATGAGTTTCGGTATTCCTACTCGTTCTTCAGCAACCAACTGCGCCCGCCCAATTCTTCTGAGTGCAGCAATCCGCAATACTGCTTCAACCTGAACGGGCCGCGCATCGGCGGATTTGGCCTGACGCTAGGTAATGACAATAACGTCACACAGAACCGCCTGCTGCGCACCTATCAGTTGAACGACAATATTTACTGGCAGAAAGGCGCGCACCGCATACGCTTCGGCGGCAACTGGGAACACCTTTATGGGCACGGCAGTTGGGCGCGCATCTATCAAGGGACGTTCAACCTGTTCAGCCCTGAGACGCTGCTATCACAAAATCCGACGCTGTATGCCGCCTTGCCCGCCAGCTTGCGCACAACAACGGCCGGGCTGCCCACCTTCTCAGACATTTTGAAGCTGCCGGTCAGTGGCAGCCTTTCGGTCAGCGTCGGCGACGCCAAACAGCCGCCTGCCTATCGCGGCAAAGAGGCCGCGCGCAATGACGCTTACCGCCTCTATTTTCAGGACACCTGGCAGGTTCGTCCGCGGTTCAGCTTCAATTATGGCCTGGCTTGGTCTTTCGACAGCAACATCGTCAGCCACGATTTGGATAAACCGGAGTACCTGCGGCCCGTGCTTGGCGGCGCAAATGCGGATTTAAGCGCGACCCGCTACGATTACAACAACTTCCAACCGGCCATCGGCTTTGCCTGGTCAGTCGGCAAGAGCAGCAAGACCGTCATTCGCGGAGGCAGCGGCATTTACCACGCTTCGCCTAATTCGTTTTACACGCGCCTGGGCGAGCGCGGATTCTTGGGCCCGGCGGGCAACGGACTGGTTCCGTTCAATTCCCAGTTGGTGGCGAATCCATTCGCGGGAACTCTCACGCCCGGAACGACCGTGCTTCAGCCAGCGGCGCTGAACTTTACGCAGCCGAC
>JBDSAM010000306.1:0-5770 GCA_039922135.1 Blastocatellia bacterium | reverse complement strand
GGTTAAGGCCGGCGTCCAGTTCATTCCGCCGTCGTTCGAGCGCAGGATTCCCGCGCCACTGACCCCGGCAAAAAGGACACGGCTGCCGGTCGGCGAACTCGTGTCCAGCACCAGTGATTGCGCGTTGCCGTTGGCATTGGTCCCTGTTCCCGCAGTCCACATCTGCCCGCCGTCGGTCGAGCGGAACAATCCGGCGCTCGTCGCCAGATAGATGAGATTGCTGTTGGTCGGCTCCACGACCATGCCGTTGACGTTCTGACCTTGAAAGAGAGTCAGCGTGTTGCCGTTATTTCCTGCGGGATAGCCTGAGCCGAGCACTATCCAACTGGCGCCGCCGTCGCTTGATTTGAGAATCCCCTTCGAGAGTTGGAAGCGGCTGTTTGTCCCCACGTAAACCGTGTTGGTGTTATTCGGGTCAATGGCAATCGCACTTGGCTGGCCTATACCCAGCGCCGCCTGTTGATCAAAAAGCGAAGTCCAGTTTGCGCCTCCATCAACGCTCTTCCACAAACCGCCAATGTTGACTCCCTGATAAATCACGTTCGGATTGTTCGGATTGACGGCAATGGCATGCACGCGCCCGTTCACCAGACCAGTGCCCAACTGCAACGGGCTTGGGCCGGCCGGTCTCCATACCGTACCCAGTAAGCTGGTCGCCGTGGCATTCTGTTGACCAGTTCTTTTTCCGGCGCGGTCTTTTCGTGGCGCGATACGCGGAAGGCGATTCCATTCTTCCAACCCCTTGTCGTAGGCGTCGTGGGAAACCGGTTTGTTGCTGGTCAGCCGCCGCCGCAAAAACTCCCGCTCACGTTCGTCTTCGTTCTCTTCAATGTCTTTGGGCTTCAGTTCGTCCTGCGGCGAGGCGGTGGCGAATGAAAATTTCGATTGCCATTTTGAAGGAAGCAGCATTCCGAAGCTGCTCAGGGTCAAGACGCCCAACAAGAGGGCTATCGTCATCAGAAATCGCCTTTGCATGGTTGCTCCTTTCCCAAGTGGGTCTGAGGTTGATGTTTTCCCGGTTGGCAGCCGGTGTGGGCTGTCACCGGAAAGATGGGTGCAAACAAAGTTAAGAATAAAGGCAAACAGGGGCACGATTGTCGCGCCGCCAGATAGAATCTTTACGAACGAAAGAACCCATCCGTTATCGAAGGTTCAAAGACCGCAGTCTCTTTTCGGTTGGCACCAGGGAAACATGTTTCGGCTCGGCTGAACTCTTTTTTTCTGGGATACGGGCGCAGGGTACATCCAAGGCGGGGCTCAGTAAAGGAGTTTTCCACGCAGAACAGCAACCTCAGAAACGAAAACGATGCCAGCAGGATGAACCATGTTCTGGTAATCCTTCTGGCATTCACTATTTCGGCCTCTTGAGCGTTTGCTGCCCGGTTGATTTGTATTCGATTGTTTTGCGAAGGCTGCGGCTTTACCCCAGTGCGACGCGATCCCCCGTTTTGCCGAGCCGCATTTGCTTGTCCGCAGCCTTCGCAAACCTGATTCAACCACTTTGCGCTCTGCCTCAGGGACAGGTCGGAGAGTTGTTGAGGATGTTGCTGTCTTTCAGGTTGAAGGTCGTATCAGGCTGGCGGCGTTTGATAGTTCCACTGCCAGAGTTACGCGGAGCGATCAGGCAGCGGTCGAATGACGCATCCACGCGGCTGTCGTCGTGCAGCCTGACGGTGCAACCAACACGCGTAATCTCACCGCGCCCGATCATCGTGAACAGATCGGTACTGCAACGCACGAACTTGTAATCGCCCGTGAAGGTGTTGAAGAGCAGATAATCACCGCTGGCATCGTCTTTGATACAGGCGTCCCACACCGTCACGGTAAAGCTGCAGGAAGCCGTCGCTCCGCCCGAATCGGTGGCCGTGCAGTTGACCGTCGTCGCGCCGAGCGGAAAGGCGGTTCCGGAAGCTGGCGTACAAACGACCATCACGCCGGGGCAATTGTCCGTGACCATCGGGTCAGGAAAGTTGACGATGGCCGTCGTGCTGCCTGGCGTTGGCGCGATCACGTCGCGATCCGGCGGGCAGATGATGACCGGCGGCGGATTCTGCGCCACGGTCGTTGCCGACGCAGAGTTATTTACCGGATTCGGGTCTACTGTCACCGCGCTGATCGTTGCGGTGTTATTGATGATCGAACCATCGGCCAACGCGCAGTTGGCAATCGTCCCGAATGTAACCGACGCCGTCGCGCCCACCACCAACGACGTAAACGTCACGTTGCGGTTTTGACCGCTGCCGCCACAGACGCCTCCGCCGGTTGAATTGCAGTTATTGAAGAGCGCCCCACCAGGCAGCGGTTCGGCCAGCGTCACTGAAGTCGCTACGCTTGGCCCATTGTTGCGCAGCGTGATGGTGTAAACGAGCGGGCTGTTAGTCACGACTGGGTCGGGCGCATCCACTTTCGCAATGACTTCCAGATCGGCGCGCGCGATGACAGCCGTCGTCGTCGTCGCCGAATTGTTTGCTCCGTTCGGATCGCTGGCTTGGGATGAGATTGTCGCCGTGTTGCTGATTGTAGCGCCATCGGCTACGCCAGCATCCACGCGGACGACGATGGTGAAGCCGGCAGATTCGCTGACGGCCATCGTGTCTTTGCGGCAGGTGATCGTGCCACCCGAGCCGACAGCAGGCGCGGTGCAATTCCACCCCGCTGCGCTTGCAAATGGTTGTTGCAGCCGCGTTCCGGCAGGCAGGGTGTCTTGCCATTGCGCAAATACCGCCGGGCCTGAGCCGCTATTATTGACGTTGATTGTGTAGGTCAGATCGGTTCCGGCAACGACAGGATCGGGCGAATCAGTCTTCGTGATCGTCAGGTCAGCCGACGACACAGCGCCCAACGATTGCAGCGCCATCACAATGCCAGCGCCGGAATCGCGGTCGGTGCCAGCGCCTTCGATGTCGAGCGCCGAATTGGTCAGCGCCGCGCGAACCTGCGCCGGCGTCAGCGCATTGTTGAACGACAACAACAGCGCCGCGACTGCCGCCGCGTGCGGCGCCGCAGCCGACGTGCCGCAGAACGGATTGAATCCAGGCACGCTGGTGACACCGCAGGAACCGGCGGCGATGTCAGGCTTTTGCAAAACCTGACCGCCATTCGTGCCGAACAGCACATTGCCGGGTGTGATGGCGTTGCCCGTCGGATCAAAGAACATCCGACGCGGGCCGTCCGAACTGCTTGTCCTGACCGGATTGGTCGCGCCGCCCACAAAGACGCCTCCGCCCGCCGTTCCCACGCTCACCTGCGCCACGCCGAAGGCTGAACCCGCGGCATTGTGGCCGTAAGTCTGTCCCGCCGTGCCAATGGCCAAACGCCCACGATTGCTGTTCAGGTGCAGCGCGCGCGTCGCCGCGCCAGTGCGGCGCAAGATAACGATGCGATTGCCTGCTGCAAAAACCGGCGTCGTCGCGTTGTTCGAGATGCTTTCAAGCGGATCCTGGCCGCCGCTTTGCGAATTGGTCGAAGATGCAATGACGGCGGTCAACGTTGAATTGAGAATAAACAGATCGTAATCGTTGTTCGACGCGCCCAGTGGGTCAGACCACTTCAGCGTGATCGGGCGAGTGCCGCCGCCCGTCGCGTTGATTGTGTTACCGGTGACGCCGCCGCCGAAATCGTGAATGCGCCCGCCAGACACCGCTGCCAGTGTGCCACCATCGGCGAAATCGCCTTCCCATACGCCCGACGTGGCGTCGTTCAAGTTTCCGGAATTACCCGCCGACGAAAAGTAAAGCACGCCGGCAGCCGTCACTGTGTTCACCGCCTGCGAAATCATATCGTCCTGAAAGACACCCTCGGCGAAGTAGGTCAAATCATCTACGATGATGTCGCAATTGTTCGCCCCACCTGCCAGCGCCAGAATGTTGGCGGCCATATTGGCCTCGCCACCGTTGCCGGTCGCGAAGAAGAGCTGGGCGCCTGGCGCCAGATCGTTGATGATCTCCATCATCGCCGTGCCTTCGCCCGTGTCGTTCGGAGGCGTATTGACGGTATCCAGACCGCTCTGCCCAGCCAGCACCGTCACGCCCGCAGGCAGGTCGCCCGACGCCTGCGACTGCGCCAGGAAACGACTGCTGTCAGAGATCACGCCGATGCGCACGCCGTTGCCGCTGATGCCGAGCGCGCGAACTTGATCGGCGCGATGCGCAATGTCGCCTTCCGAATTGAGCGAGCCTGTCAGGGCAGGGGAAAATTTGCGATTGGCAAAGTTGAAGTTTGGAGTAGCGGTTGGATTCTTTCGCTGAGCGAGCAGCGGCAGCGCCTGGCGTATTTGCTCGCGAACACGAGCGGCGCGTTCGGCGCGCGTCAATCTTGCCGTGCCCGGCGTGATTGCCGTCTTGTCATTTACGGTTACTTGCTTCGCTCGGTTGCCGCCAGCCATAGGCTCTTGCGCCGGACGGATGAATTTTACTTCGTCAAGCCCGGCAATTTTCTCCAATGCTTCCAGCGGAAGCTTGGCGCGAATCGCGCCGAACTGCTCGTAGGCATAAATGACTTCGCCACCGAACTGCTTAATGGCTTCCAAAACCTCCGGCGTTACCTTCGTGCGGATGTCCAGCAGCATTCTGCCGTCCGCTTCCTCTTGCACCGTGATGGCCAGCTTCTCCAGACCGGGCGCGAATTGTTCGCCGCGATCCTGTTTCAATTTGTAGAGCAGTTGCGAATCAATCTTCTTTTGTTCTGGCGTGCGCGATTCCTTCTCCTGCATCAATGTCTCGATCTGGCGCAAGGCGCTCTGGCTGATCTGGGGCTTGTCTTTATCTTGAGCGGCGGCACTTTCATGAAAAAAGCCGGGTAAAAGATAGGGCAGTGATGAAGCGAACACTGCGGCCGATAGTAATAACGCCCCCAGCCGCAGCTTTCGTTGACAGCAAGGCAACGTGGTTGATTGCTTTAATTTTGATTTCATCTGGTTATTCATTGAGCCTTCTCCATAGGTTTGCTGACAGGTTGGTGAATGCCGCCGGGTTCGATTGGCGATTCCGCGTCTTGTGCCTGCATCTCGCAGACGGTCGCGCTTTTTTTGTTCGTTCACTTTGGTAAGCGCAAAATCGGAAAGAAAGCTTGAAGGGAGAAGGAGAAATATTTGCGGCGTGAATGAGAGCGTGGCTGAAAAGGTATTCAGAGAATTGGCTGAAGGCTGACTCCGCGTCCCAATCCTGTGTGTGAGTTGCTGACCTCAGGATACTTTTGAAAAAATGGCTTTGGTCTTCGCCGCATTAGCGGCGGCTGACTTTTGCCCGGTCGTTTCAACGCCGAGAAACAGTGCCGACATCGTTCTCGTCGCGCGAGCGACGGTTGAAATTGAGACCATTTTTATGCGGTTTTCAAGCGTCACTCGCGTGACGCGAATCTCTTTTTGCTCGCTTACCCAGCACTAAAGTACTGGGCTAAAGTCAGCCGCCGCTAAGCGGCGAATAGTAGTTTTCGGAAAAACAAAAGCGTCCTGATGCGTGATTTGATTTAAATCAGCCGCTGCTGCTTCTCTGTCGCAGGACTTCAAACAACACAACGCCCGTTGCGACGCTGACGTTAAGTGAGTTTATTTGTCCACGCATTGGGATCGAAACAATCGCGTCGCAGTTTTCGCGCACCAACCGTCGCACGCCTTTGCCTTCGCTGCCCATCACCATTGCCAACGGCACGTTGAAGTCCACGCTGGCATAGCTGGCTTGCGTGCCGCCCTCGACGCCCACTATCCAGATGCCTCGTTCTTTCAGTTCTTCTATCAGGCGGACAAGGTTGATTACCTTTGCAACGCTGACAT
>JBDSAM010000305.1:0-3329 GCA_039922135.1 Blastocatellia bacterium | reverse complement strand
ATTGGTCGAAGGGCATATCCGCGTTCAGCGCGTTGATGACCCAGTCGCGGTACTTCCACATCACGCGCAGGCTGTCTTTTTCGTAACCGTTCGAATCGGCATAGCGCGCCAGATCAAGCCACGGGCGTGCCCATCGTTCACCGTACTGGGGCGATGCCAACAAACGATCCACAACCTTTTCATAAGCGTCCAATGATTTGTCGGCCAGGAAGCCGTCAACCTCTTTGATTGTCGGCGGCAAGCCGGTCAAATCCAGATACACACGGCGCAGCATGGTCTCTTTCGATGCTTCCGCCGAAGGCGTCAACCCTTCCTTCTCTAACCGCGCCAGCACAAACTGATCAATCGGATTGCACACCCAGCTTTGATTATTGACTGGCGGCAACGTGGGTCGCACGGGCTTTACATAAGCCCAGTGCTGTGGGATTGCGGATTGCGGCCCACCCTTTGTGCCGATTGCGGATTTGCTTTCCTCCGGCCACGGCGCACCCTCATCAATCCAGCGTTGAATCAGTTCAATCTGTTCAGGCTTCAACGGATCGCCGCCCAGCGGCATTTGTTTCTCGCCGCCTTCACCCAGCAGGCGCGCCAGCAATCGGCTTTGTTTGCTGCTGCTGGGAATGATGCTGGGGCCACTGATGCCGCCTTTCATCGCGGCGGCCTTCACGTCCAGGCGAAGTTGTCCCGCGGCCTTTTTCGCTCCGTGGCATTGATTGCAACTGGCGGCAAAGATAGGCGCAATGTCGCGGTTGAAATCCACCTTGCCGGACTGGCTTTGCGCCGCCGCAAATGGAAGAAGGGAAGCTGTAAAGTAAGCCGCAGCCGTGATGAAGAGGGCCGTGGTGATTAGCTTGATCGCTCGACGCATTGATCGCCTCTGAAAATTTCGTAACTGGTTTTGATGATCCGATCGGTGACATTGACCGTGCGGGAATTGGATACACTAACTTGACGGCACAAAAGATAGCATGGCGATTTGGTGAAGGCGAGAGAGCCATTTGGCAAACCGTAGGTTCGTGCTACATTGCGCGCCGATTCAATCCTGACAACTCATCATCGAAAGGAAAACCAACATGATTTCTCCTCTGACTTCGTGCCGAGCGCTGGCTGTCGCCGTGTTGCTGTCGTTTGCTGCGTTCGCACAACCAGAAACCAAACTGACTCCAAAAACCTTGCAAGCCGCACTGGCTTCAAAGCCGAGCGGCGCAGATGCCGAAAAACTCGCTGAACAGATTCGTGTCTGGTTCGGCAAAGATGAACTGGCGAAAGGGGCCATCACCAAAGTAGATGACCTGACCGTCGCTTGGGCCGTGGAAATTCCCAATGCCACGGGCGCGCTGCGCGTTGCTTCGCAGGAAGCGAAGTTCGTTTTGCCGATGACGCAGATTGGCAAGACGAATGTTTACGCCGCAGTGACAGACCTGCCGTGGGGAACCGGAATGAAATGGCAGTATGAAGCCGGCGAAAAGAAAATTGGCGGCGGAAACCTGGAGGTCTACACGACTCCGGAGGAAGCCAAAGAGCAGGCGGGCGTGCCCAAAGGCAAGGTCACTCAGATGCCGAAATGGCAGAGCAAAATCTTCGAGGGCACGACGCGAGACTGGTGGATTTACGTCCCGGCCCAGTACCGGGCGACCAGCCCCGCTGCGGTCATGGTGTTTCAGGATGGGCAGAACCCTCAAAAGTACATGCCGGTGATCTTCGATAATATGATCGCCAAAGGCGAGATTCCCGTCATTATCGGCGTCTTTATTACTCCCGGCACGAAGGCCGACGGCAAAGCGAATCGCAGCTTTGAATACGACACGCTGAGCGATCAATACGCGCGCTTCCTGCTGGAAGAGATTCTGCCTGAAGTCGAAAAAAGCTATAAATTGCGCCACGACGCGGCCAGCCGCGCTATTGCTGGCATCAGCAGCGGCGGTATCTGCGCGTGGACGGTTGCCTGGGAACGCCCGAACGAATTCAGCAAAGTGCTGTCCTGGGTCGGCAGCTTCACCAATATTGCCCACGGCGCAACGTTTCGCGAAGGCGGTCACAACTACGAGGCGATGATTCGCAAAACGCCGAAGCGCCCGATTCGGATCTTCATGCAGGATGGCGCGAACGATCTGGACAATGCCAACGGCAATTGGCCGCTGGCGAATCAAACGCTGGCCAAATCGCTGGCCTTTGCCGGATATGATTTTAAGTTTGAATGGGGCCACGGTTTCCACAGCGATAAACACGGACGGGCGATCTTGCCGGATTCATTGCGCTGGCTGTGGCGTGATTACAAGCCATAAAGGTACAAGGACAATCTCCAAGCCATAGCAAGCAATAGATGGCCATAGGCCGGGACGCCAGTTCTGGCCTATGGCTATGACGCCGCTGCTCATCAATCCACCTTCCATTCTTCAACGGTAACCTGAACGGTTACTGCCGCTGCTCGTGCCACATTCCACCCCACAGGTTTTGGCATCTTCAAAACTCTTTGAAGAATCTTTCATCAAAATTTCAAGCGCGCCTGAAGATTTTTATTGATTGCTCCGGCTATCTTCCGCCCGCAATGGAAGGAGCGCGCCGGTTTACGGTGGCGACTTCGAGCAGGCCGAAAGACAGTAGAGAGAGGAAGCAGTATTCACAAACGCGCTACTTCAGGCCAACCCCCTTACAGAGGTTTGCACGCAGGTGCGCCCGCGCCCTCGCGGGCAAGCGCGTAGCCAGAGACCATGCCCGCGAGGGCCCGGGCGTACCCAATCGAAATCCGCTATAAGCGGCGAAAAAAATCGTTCTTCAGCACTTTCAAAGGAGTCCTTCAGATGAATTGCCAACGTAAATTCCAAAACCTGTCGACCTATAACTTGATTACTTATGTTTGCGCCTTGTGCGCATTGCTCTTGCTGGCTCCGTCTGCCTTCGCCCAACAGGTATTCACAGGTGCCAGCACAACGGAAGCGACCGCAGCCTTGAACGCTATGCGTGCTGCCATCGGCGGCGCTGATAATTCCACCGTCGCCAGCCCACAAACCAGCGGTCGCCGCGAAATCAATTGGGACGCCGTCAAACTTGACGGCACTGATTTCAACAACGTCACGACGCCGATCGTAGCGGGCAAAATCACTGGCATTCCCGTCAACCGCTTCCAGGCGCGGGGCGCTCGCTTCGACACGGTGCTGGCCGTCAGCAACGACGGTTTTGTCAGCGCCAACCCGAACGTTGCCGGTCAATTTCCATCGTTCAGCCCGGTCAATACCTTCGCCTCGTTCAACTCGAACAAGTACGAAGTGAGTTTTGTGCTGGCCAGCGCGCCCGCGACCACGCCAGTCGCCGCGGCCACGCGCGGTTTC
>JBDSAM010000304.1:0-3927 GCA_039922135.1 Blastocatellia bacterium | reverse complement strand
ACGTTGACGGTCGTGCCGCCGATGTTGGTTGGCAAAGGCTGCGTTGATGCGACCTGAACGCTTTTCGCCAACCCCGAGCCGAACACTGCTCCAATCGCATTCGGCGCGAGCAGAGCGGCAAAGCTGGCCGCCGAAACGCTGGTCGCGCGCCCGCTCTGGCGAATGCTTAACGTTTGTCCGGCAATGTTGATAGCGCCTAAGCGCACATCGAGCGAGGTGTTCGAAGCGATCTGGTAATCAATGACGAATTTGCCCGCACCAATTCCATTGGGCGGATTGGTGATCGTAAGCCAAGGCACGGTTGGGACGGCTGTCCACGGACAGGCACTGCCGGTAGTCAGCACAAAGCCGCCGGTTCCGGAACCCGTGATGGCCGAGATGAAGCTCTGCGAGGTAACCGAGAGCGAATAGCCGCAACTATTGACAACGAAGCTGGCTTCGTTTGACGTGCCGCCTCCGGGACCGGGTGTAAAGACGGTGATTTTGTTATCGCTTGCGGCGGCGAAATCTGTCGGCAGCAGTGTCGCGCTGAGCTGCGTGCTGCCGGCCAAGGTCGTCGCGCGATCAGCGCCGTTAAAGCGAATCACCGATTGCGCCGTGAAGTCAGTGCCGAACACATCCAGCTTCAACGGGGCGGAAATGCCAGCAGCATAAGTGTTCGGCGACAGGCGCGTGATGGTTGGCGCGGGCCGGTTGGTGCCGATCGTGAAGCTCACCGGAGCCGATTCGCCGCTGCCTGTTGTAAAGACCGTCACGCCGGCCGTCCCAGCGTTTGCCACATCGGCGGCGGAAATTGACGCATGCAGTTGCGTGCCGTTGATCAATGTGGTTTGGCGGTCGCTGCCGTTCCAGCGCACGACCGAATTCGATTGGAAGTTGCTGCCCTGCGCAATCAAAGTAAAGGCCGCGCTGCCGGGCGACAAAGAGCTTGGGCTGATGGACGCCAGCGCGGGCGCAACCGTCGAACTGAAAGTTTCAGTCAGCACAATCCGTGACATGAAATTGACCGGCGCGTTGCTGGCATTTTGCAGTGGCTGAAAACTGGTGCCGTTGTTGGTTGAAACGAACGAACGGTTCTGCTGGCGTCCCGTGCGATCAGCGGCAATCGGCACGGTAGCGCTGAGCGATTGAACGCCTGCGTACAGGTCTCCGGAATTCACAATCGGCGGTGTCTGAAGCAGCACTTCAACAAACCGGTTGCCGGGCAGTCCGGACACATTGACCATACGGTCAACAATCAACGTGGGATTGGCGGGAGGCTGCCCAGTGCGGTTCGGATCGGCAAAGGCGATTATGCGAATGGGCTGTCCGGCAGATGATGAGCCGTCAGTCGTTGGCGGAATGTAGACGCGCACCGATTGCAGCGTCGCCGGGTAACGCGCCGGCGTGTAGCGATTGACGACCCAGGCGTTCTGCAGCGACAGCCCCTCTTCGCGCGAACTGTCGTCAACTGAAAGCACTTCGGTGATGGCGGAACTGGGATTGATCTTGTAACCGAAGTAACTGAGCGCCGTCAGGTCGGCTGCGGTGATTGTCCCTCGTTCGCCCGAAGCAAGGATCGGATCCATCACGCCGGTGTATTGCCCGATCAGGGCATTGTCCTTCCAGTGGCTGCCCTGCTGCCCGTCGCCAGCGGTTCTCGACCTTGTGCCGGTCGAAAGCGGCAATTCCGCATCGCCAACGAAAAAGACCTGCTCGCCGCCGGCTAGCATCGCTCGTGCTGAACTGTTGATTGAGCCGGTTGCCAGCCCTCCCGGACGAAACCGGTAAAAGTCCCAGATGGTAGGCGCCAAGCTATTGAACGGCGAGAGTTCTTTGTCACCCATGGCAGAGACGAAGCCGAGCGCGTGGCCAATCTCGTGAATCGCTACTGCCTCGAAATCGAACTTGTCGGGGTCAACGCCATCGCTCGGATCGAAATCAAAAGTGAAGCCGGAGTTAAAGCCCATCGAAGGCGGGGGGCCTAGTTGCGACAACTCGCCGGTTGGGTCGGCCACTGGCTTAATCTCGCCTAGGGCGCGAAACACCGACGCGGATGAAAAGACGGTTCCAGTCGTACCTAAATCGGTCGGCAGAGTGTTCTGCGGCAGCGCGGTGAATATCTCTGTCTGCCGGGCACTAGACGATTGCGCAATCAAGTCGTCGCGCACAGCAGCCAGAAAATTGGTGTCTCCCACGATCTGTGGGGTGGTCAGGCCGAGGAGGGTTGGCGAAGAAAAGGGCGTGCCGAAGAATGTCGGACCGAAATCAACGTCAATCACAACCGTGATCGGCGATTGGATGATTGATTCCCACTTTGCCGCCGCGCGCAGAAAGGCCTGCTTAGCCGCCGGGAATTGTTCGAGCTGCGCAGTTCCGCGCAGAATGATCTTCAGGTTTTGCTGCTGCTGCAAATCCAACCGGCTGCCTGAAATGACTTGCAGATTGGCTCGCGGCTCATCAACTCTCAACTGCGCCGATTCAACATTGCTCATTCGCCGGCAGGTGATGCCGTCTTTCGTATTGACGATGACGTAACCTTCTGCGTCGCCATCAATCCCGGATGAGCTTTTGGCAGATGGCTGACGATGAACCCGATTTTTCGATTGTGCCTGCGGGTGCCATGGAGAGAGAGAAATAAATAGAGACAGGAAAAGAATCAAAGAGACAGAAAATCGGGCAGACTGATTCTTCACACACAACTTCTTCATCGCTAAAGTACCTCCGGATTTATCTTGTGGAACGGGATCGGGGGAGATTCCGTGATGGTCAACAGACTGGATTGGATACGTATTCTGGCTGAAGCCGGACTATCAGAGCAAGCGGGGCATCATTTAAAGCGCTTTGGCAAACGCCGCCAGGCCCTCTTCCCATTGGGGCAGCAAAATCTGCGGCTCTTGGATTGTCGTCAAAATCGAATAGCGCGGGCGCGTTGCCGGTCGCGGATATTCCGAAGTTGCGCATGGCTGCACTTCGGTTTTCACTCCGAAAAGCCGATACAACCGCCGCGTCAATTCAAACCAGCTTGTGCCGCCGCTGCCCGCCAGGTGATAGACGCCATAAGCGCCGGTTTCAATCAATCGCATGATGGCTGTCGCCAGATGCGGCGCATAGGTTGGCGAGCCAGATTGATCGTTGACCACGCGCACCTGTTTACGATGTGCCTGCGCCAGCATCGCCTTCGGGAAGTTTTTGCCCGTTGCCGGTTGGTAGTGATAAAGCCACGCCGTGCGCACAATGTA
The DNA here is from genome assembly GCA_039922135.1 of Blastocatellia bacterium. Taxonomy (GTDB): domain Bacteria; phylum Acidobacteriota; class Blastocatellia; order RBC074; family RBC074; genus RBC074. Next base: position 706 of record JBDSAM010000304.1, on the reverse strand, counting down.
ATGCCTGGGGTTGAACGACGCAACGGCCTGTTCGCCAGCCAGCTTGCTTTTGCCGTAAATCGAAAGCGGATTGGTCTGGTCGTATTCGTGATAGGGCTTTTCGCCCAGCCCGTCGAACACATAATCAGTCGAAACGTGAACCAGCGGAATGTTCAGATCAGAAGTTGAGATGGCCAGATTGCGCGGTGCGACGGCATTCAGTTTGTACGCGCCTGCCACATCGCTTTCCGCTCCATCCACGTTGGTGTAAGCCGCCGCATTGATGACAACGCCGGGACGGTGCGCGTTGATGGCTTCGCGCACGTCATTGAACTGCGTTATATCGAGTTCAGCGCGCGTCCGTGCGATAAGTTCATGATCAGCGAGTAGGGCTTGCAGCGCGCAGCCCAACTGTCCGCCCGCGCCAGTAATCAAAACCTTCATCTTTCGCTATGATCCTTTATGGGTTCTTCAAACCACGGCATCACGTCCATCAATTGTTGCAGAGGCTTGGCAGCTAAATCCTTCTTCGACAGGATGGGCGTGCCGATCTCTCCCAGTGGCCAGGTCACGCCGATTTCACGATCGTTCCACTGCACGCTGATCTCAGACAAAGGGTCATAAAAGTCCGTGCATTTGTATTCGACCTGGGCCAGTTCGCTGGTCACAGCAAAACCGTGAATGAACCCAGGTGGCACATAAATCTGGCGATGGTTATCAGCAGACA
>JBDSAM010000303.1:0-2881 GCA_039922135.1 Blastocatellia bacterium | reverse complement strand
AATCAGGAAAGTAGGGAAGGCGTTTATGGATGGTTCGCGCACTGGATGCTGGGGCGTGCAGAGGCCTCGCCAATAAAGGAAAGGAGCACGGGCATCCCATTCCTTCACGAGCTGCTGGTGTTTTCTGGCCGCCAGCGGCCAGAAAACGAGTTGAACGAAGCGCAATTGACGCAATTTCTGATTGAACAAAGGAAGAAACAGATCGAAGAAGCGTTGCCGCACGACGTTGCCAGCCTGCAGAGTTACAAAGAACAGTTTGGCGAAGCGCTGAAATACTCATTGATGGCTGAGTATCCCGCACGACCACAGCTTGTCACCGGGACGCCCGACGTTACAAATGCCGGCGACGTAATAACGAAGCGCTTTACTGTTTCCAGGCCGGACCATGGCGATTTGGTTCAAATGACAATCCGCGAGCAGGAGAAACCATTACTAAAGCCAGTGGTGCTTGTTCTATCTGCTGCTGATATTCTAGAAGCTGAAGAAGGCGCAAAGGCTAAACGCGACCGTGATAGCTTAATCAATTCACTAATTCAGTCCGGCCATACAGCAGCCACGATCAATTATTTTCCTGCGCATCAAGCTGCGGCAGCTAGCAAATATAAATTCTTTACCACCTACAATCGTACTGATGCCGCCAACCGCATTCAGGACATCTTGACCGCCATCAGCATTCTGCATTCTCGAAATGAGAAAGGCTTGAGTGTGGTCGCATTAGATAAAGCTGGCGTGTTGGCTTTATTGGCCAGAGGATTAGCGCCACAGCTTGATAGAATGTTAATTGATGCAAGTCAGTTGGACGTATCGAGCGATGAAGAGTTCCTAAAATGGTTGCCAATCCCAGGAATTCGGCGCGCTGGAGATTTTGTGACGGCGGTTGCGATCGCGCCGTTGACTCCACTGCGAGTCCATAACACCGGCGACAAATTCCAGACTGCGCGAATCGCTGAAATCTATCGCCGATTGGGCCGCGCCCAAGATTTTCAATCACAGCAAAAGGCGTTGAGCAACGCCGAAATTATCACTTGGCTTTCTGCAAAAAGGCCCTGAGCCAATTATCACAAACTCCTATTACAATTTTTGAGAGGTTAAAAAATGCCAGAAGGCCGCAGTCAAATTTCCAATTCCCAAACCTTGGTTGTTGAAGCCAGCAATTTCAGTTTCGAGACGATGGAACAGCAGAATGGATTGGCCGTCGTTATCAAATTCAAGCTTGATAATCCCAGCATCAACGCAGGCGATGTACTGCTGGTTCTTGCCGGTGAAGAGATTAAGTTCCACGGCTTCATCGGCGGGATTGAGGACGATTGGGCGATTGCCATGGATCGGCGAAGCTCCACCTTAAGCGCCGTAGTGCATTAAAGTGTAGCCCACTGGAAACAGAAGTGGCCCTAATGTCGCCAGTTTGTTACTAGCTGTCCTGACGACTTGCTGCCTGGTTGCTATGCCAGAATCCTTGCGGTATATAGACCAATTAACAAGGCAGTAACAACTCCGGCGATCCAAACTAACGTGATACGCCAATTGGTGGCCGTGGAAATGCTTTTTTTAGGAGCAACCATCCCACGCCAGCCGCAATCAGTGCAACGGTAAGTTTTATAAGGGGTGACTGATTTAATTGCCGTCTCTCGGAAGTTACGGGAGTGGGAACGATGAACATGAACACTACATTGCGGGCAAACCATATTTCTCTCCTTTCAAATAACAACACCTTGATAACCAAACGCCAAGATTAGTTTTCAGCTAACGATCTGATCAATTACCTGGCCTCCAAAGTCGGTTAATCGCTCTAAGCGGCCATTGTGCAAGTAGGTCAGTTTCATTTGATCCAGGCCCAACAACTGCAACATCGTTGCGTGCAGGTCGCGCGGGTGGTAGCGCTCACCGACGGTCTTGAATCCAATTTCGTCGGTCTGGCCAATCACCTGTCCGCCTCGCGCGCCTCCTCCGGCCATCCACATCGAAAAAGCCGTCGGATTGTGATCACGCCCTTTACCGTTCTCAGATACCGGCGTGCGCCCAAACTCAGTCCCCCACACGACCAGCGTCGAATCGAGCAGGCCGCGTCCTTTCAGATCTTTCAGCAGGCCGGCGATGGGCTTGTCCGTCCAGCGGCACATCTGTTCATGATTGGTTTTGATGTTGTCGTGAGCGTCCCACTGCACACTGACAGGGCCGCCGCCGGAAAAGAGCATGACAAAACGCACGCCGCGTTCGACCAAACGCCTTGCCAGCAAGCAACGAGTACCGAACTCATTCGTTTCTGTTTCATCCAAGCCATAAAGCTTCTTCGTCTCTTTGCTCTCCTTGCTTAGATCAACTGCTTCGGGCGCGTGCTGCTGCATGCGAAAGGCGAGTTCGTAAGACGAGATGCGCGCGGCCAGTTCGGCATCCTCAGCGCCCGACAATTCATTCATCCGGCGCAGATAGCTGAGCATTCGCCCCTGCTGATCACGGCTAACTTCTGGCGGTGGCTGCAAGTGCAGAATTGGCGTCGAACCATTGCGCAGCAGCGTGCCCTGATGCACGGCAGATAAATATCCGGCACCCCACATTGGCGATCCACCTTCGGGCAAACCCTGCGGCTGCGTCATTACGCAATACGCGGGCAGGTTCTCGCTTTCGCTGCCCAACCCGTAAGTCACCCAACTACCTAGGCTGGGATGTGCGGCCAACACGCGGCCAGAGGTCATCTGATACATTGCTGGCGCGTGAACAAAGCTATCTGTATAACATGACCGAATCACCGCCAAATCGTCCGCGCATGTCGCCAGATGCGGATACAGGTCTGATATTTCGATCCCTGACTGGCCATACTTTTTGAATTTCCACGCGCTGCCCATCAGCGGCGTGCCCGTTTTGACAAACTGGCTTTTGACTT
>JBDSAM010000302.1:0-6608 GCA_039922135.1 Blastocatellia bacterium | reverse complement strand
TTTGCCATTCTTCTTAATGTTCAGTGATGAACACCTCGGCCAAGTGACTTCTTCGTAAACACATTCACCGAAGAATAGCTTGTCCGAGTTTGCTCTTCACCTCAGCATCAATTCTGAAACACGACCCATCCGACAAATAGCCAACGTTTAGCCTGACTTAGAGAATCGGAGTTGAATGGCCGCGTTAAGAGGATGAGCGCGGTCAAAAAAACGCGGCACTTGATGCGGGCTGACGGAGCCTCAGCCCGCGTTTTTTTGTCTTGGGGTCGCACAGCCTATTGGAGCGCTCGCGGTTTCGGTTTTTCTCCGGCAGTTCCCTGTTCGCATCGCTCGCCTTCAACAACACTCTCTTGTAGAATCTGCCGCGTCTTCACGGACAACCATCACCAATCCACAATCAAAGAGAGACACCGAAAGCTATGAGCGCAACAACCCGCCTGCAACTGTCGGCGATGATGTTCCTGCAATTTTTCGTCTGGGGTTCATGGAACGTCACGGCGGCCAATTATCTAAGCACCATCGGTTTTACGGCCAGCAACATCGGAAGCTTTTATTCCATTGGGCCGATTGCGGGAATCATCTCGCCATTTTTCGTCGGCATGATTGCTGATCGCTTCTTCCCTGCGCAGCGTGTGCTGAGCGCGATGCACATCCTGGGAGCCTTTCTGGTATTGGGCAGCACGGTGTTGATGAAGTCGGCATCCCCTTCACCGTTCATGATTATTGCGATCTTCTTTCTCTACAATTTGACCTTCTACCCAACGCTTTCGATGGTCAACACGGTGGCGATGAAAAACATTACCGATGTAGAAAAAGAATTCCCCAGCATTCGCGTGCTGGGAACGATTGGCTGGATCGTTGCCGGTCTGTCGCTGAGCTGGCTGGGCTGGGGCACAAAGATCAATATGTTCTATATGACTGCGGGAGCGGCGTTATTGCTGGGCTTATTCAGTTTTACCCTGCCGCATACACCACCAACACAAACAGGGAAGGTTTCGGCTCGTCAGATTCTGGGGCTGGATGCCTTGGTGCTGTTAAAAGACCGCTCGTACCTGATTTTCTTGATCTCGTCGTTTTTGCTCTGTATTCCCCTGGCGTTCTATTACCAGATCACCAGTCGTGTGGTTGAAATGCTGGAGTTCCACAAAGTGGCAGGTCTGGGCGATGTGGGTCAGCAGTTGGGTCTGGGCGACGCCATCGGCCTGGTAATGACGTTCGGGCAAATGTCGGAGATCATCTTTATGCTGCTCATGCCATTTTTCTTCAAGCGGCTGGGCGTCAAGTGGATGCTGGCCATTGGCATGCTGGCGTGGATCGTGCGTTACGCGCTGTTTTCAGTTGGCGCGCCGGATGAAATTAGATGGATGGTATTGATCGGCATTGTGCTGCACGGCATCTGCTATGACTTTTTCTTTGTCACCGGGCAAATCTATACCGACCAGATCGCGCCGAAAGAGATTCGCGCGCAAGCCCAGGGGATGCTCGTGTTATTCACGCTGGGGTTGGGAATGGCAATCGGCGCGCTGGTAGCGGGGCAGGTCGAAGCAATGCACACAACCGCCGAATCGCAGGCGCTGGGTCAGCAGGTTGCGGCCAAGGGCGCTGAGATTGAACAACTGAAGCAGAGAATTGCTTCCACCAGTTTGACGATTGAAAAGGCTCCGCTTGAAGCACAAGTCAAACAGGTCGAAACGCAAAAGGCCGAGCTACGTCGCGCCCAACTGAAAGCCATTGAATGGAAACCGCTGTGGGCGAAACCGGCGATCTTTGCGGCGGTGATCTTCATCCTGTTTCTTTTATTCTTCAAAAACAGACCTCGATCCGCTTCGTCGCGCCCGGCAGAAGCCTACGTGAACTAACGCGATTTATACTCAATCCTATCCTTGCAAGGAGTTCTCAATGAAGTTGAATATTGCGCTGTGTGACTGGCGCACAGCAATTCTGATTCTATCTACTTCCCTGCTCGTGTCGGCCTGTGCTGAAGCTCCCAAAGAGATTCCGCCGGGCCAAGCCACCGCGCCCGCAAATGGCGCGACATCTCAATCTTCTCCTGAACAATCGGCTTCAGGCGTTGCGGTCGGTCACGGTTCTGGCGGGGCGGCTTCAGCACCTGCGACTGTTACGATGCAGCCTGGCGGGAGCACGAGCGCGTCTGACATCAAATGGACTGCTCCATCGCGCTGGCAAACCGGGCCTGAAAAACCCATGCGCGCGGCAACCTATCTGATCCCGGCGGCAGCAGGCGACAGCGAAGGCGGAGAGTGCGCCGTCTTCCTGAACATCGGCGGCGGTGTTGACGCCAACATCAAACGCTGGATTGGCCAGTTCGAACAACCTGACGGCGGTTCTTCTGAAGCCAAGGCGACGCAGAAGAAAGAGGCTGTTAATGGCCTGCCCGCAACGCTGGTTGACCTGACCGGCACATTCGCGGGCGGTGGCATGGCCATGGGACAACCGACGGTGAAAAAGACCAATTACCGTCTGCTGGGCGCAATTATCGAAGGCCCGAACGGCGAAGTCTTCTTCAAGCTGACCGGCCCCGCCAAGACCATTGCCGCCGCACAAAGCGAATTTCAGGCACTGGTGAAATCGGTCAAGAAATAAATTCTCATCCAAGGCAGAGGGACAATCTTAAAGATTGTCCCTCTCTTTTTCCGAGCCCGCTACGGGCTATGATTTATGATCGAAAGAAGTTCTGATGATTTATCCGGGCAGCCTCTGGCTTCGGCGACTTTGGCCGTCGTCAATCCAGCAGCCGGTTTCGGCAAAGCGGCAAAGCTACTGGGGCCCACGATGGAGCGACTGCGCGCGGCTGGCGTTGAATTTGACGTAGCCGAAACCCAGTACGCTGGACATGCCACCGAAATCGTCCGCGAAGCCTATCAGCAAGGGTACCGCCGATTCATCGCCGTTGGCGGCGATGGTACTTCATTCGAGACGGTCAATGGGTTATTCCCCGAAGCCTATCAAGATGGCGAAAAGCCGACGCTGGGTTTTCTGCCGCTCGGAACGGGGAATTCGTTCCTGCGCGATTTCACCTCCAATGCCAAAGGCGCCGATTACGCCTTGCAGGCAATCATTGAAAACCGCTCGCGCCCCTGCGATGTGATTCGGCTGAAGCATATGCACGGAGAGATTTTCTACATCAACATTCTAAGCCTGGGCTTTGTTGCGGACGTGGCGACGCTGGCCAACCGGCGATTCAAACGGTTGGGCGCGGCCAGCTATGGGCTGGCAGTGGTGATGCAATTGCTCAACTTTCAAAAGCGTGTCTTTCCGCTGACGATTGATGGCCAGCGGCTGACTGATTCGCCCAGCACCGCGTTGCTTATTTTTAACAACAGCAAATTCACCGGCGGTAATATGATGCTCGCGCCAAATGCTGATACCGCTAATGGACAGATCGAGATCGTACGCTGGTCGGCGAACCGCTTTGACTTCATTCGCAACTTCCCGAAATGCTACGACGGTTCGCACATCCACCATCCGCTGATCTGGCAGGGCCGCGCGCGCCGCATCGAACTCGACTTTGATGGCCCGATGAACATTATGATTGACGGCGAAGTGATGACCGTCCATATGGAATCGCTAGAAGTGTTGCCATCTGCGTTGAATGTGATGGTTTGAAAATGGTGGTTGGTGATTGGTGGTTGGCAAAAACCTAGCCACCGGCCACCGGCCACCGGCCACTTTTATGAATGAAACCGCAATTATCAAATCCGAAATCCGCCAACAACCTTCTCACAACTGGCCTAATTTAAGCTTCGCGCGGAAGGCTTATTACATCCTGCGCTCAATCTTCGTCTGGATCATCAGCATTCTTCACTTCTTCCCGATCTGTTCGGCGCTGGTGTTGATGGGTTATGTCATTGATCCACGCAAAAACGATCGTCCGCAGCGATGGCTGTTCCGCAACATCCTGCGCGTGGCGGGGGTGGACTTTGAAGTCCATTATGCGGCGGGCTTTGACACAGAACGCACCAGCTTTTTTATCTCGAACCACGTGGATTTGTGGGATGCCTTCATCATCTATTCGGCCATCCCACAGTTTGTGCGAGGCCTTGAGCATGAATCCCATTTCAAGATTCCGGCCTACGGCTGGATGATGCGCCGCTTCGGCAATGTGCCCGTCCCGCCCGAAGGCAATCTGGCTAAATACAAACAAATGATGAAACAGACCAGAGAGCGTTTAGATGCCGGCGTCAGCTTGATTGTATTTGCTGAAGGTTCGCGCACCCGTGATGGGTTCATTCATGACTTCAATCCCGGCGCGTTTCGGATGGCCATCCAATACGGCTATCCCATCGTGCCGATGAGCATCGTCGGCGCATATGAATTCAGCCGAAAGGGCGATTGGAAACTCTTCCCGTCAAAGGTCACCGTTTACATGCACGATACGATTGAAACGTCCGGCTTAGGCAAGAACGACGTCGAGCCACTGCGTCAGCGTGTGCACGCAATTGTCGCCCAACCAGTCAATGAGTATTATGGCATCGCGGCGGTGGCCAACGCCGCCATCGCGGATCAACAACAGCGAGCCACAAAGCAATTTTGATTTTGTTTGAAGTATTGGCTGAGTAAAACAAAGAGCGCGGAGGCAGGTTGCCTGCCCTCAAATCAAAGTGATGAGAGAAAACAGGAAGGCGCAATCCATTGTCTTTTGTTTTCGATAAAGCGATTTCGCAAATCAGTCCGCGCTTTGCAATCAAGCCAGTGAGGGAAAACTCGCGAGCCGGAGTGTAGGCATTTTCCCGCCAACCGTCCAATCTAAGGAAGCTATTCTTTCCGCGACGCGCACTTACTTTTAACGCCGGCTACTTGGTTGCCGAACCTATCTCAGCCGGATGAAGCCAAGTCATCCCACAAACTTCACCCTACTGGCCGTGATTAGCAGCACCTCAAAGCTTGGAATTGGCGGTCAGTGAAAAGCGTTCAGCAACTAAAGCCCACGCCTGTAACCAACCGCCAACCATCACCTTGTTATTTCGTAACGCCAAACTGACTTAGGATGAAAGCGTAATCAAACGCCGTATCCTTCAGCCGGTCATAACGCCCTGAAGCGCCGCCGTGCCCGCCCGGTTCAAGTTTGACCTTGAACAACAGCAAGTTTTTGTCAGTCTTCAATTCACGCAGTCTGGCAACATACTTGGCCGGTTCCCAATAACCGACCTGGCTGTCGTGCAGGGATGTACGCACCAAGATCGTCGGGTAGGCTCTGCGCTCGATGTTTTCATACGGCGAGTAGCTACGCATGTAATCGTAGGCAGCCTTCTCGTTTGGGTTTCCCCATTCCAAGTATTCGCCGACGGTCAGCGGCAGCGAAGCGTCGAGCATCGTGTTCATCACGTCCACGAAGGGCACGTAAGAGACAACCAGCTTGAACAGATCAGGCCGCATATTCGTCACCGCGCCCATCAAAAGGCCGCCCGCGCTGCCGCCGGTGATGGCCAGACGATCCTTGCTGGTGTACTTCTCTTTGACCATATGTTCGGCGGCGGCGATAAAGTCGGTAAAGGTGGTCTTCTTCGCCATCATCTTGCCTTGGTCGTGCCACTCTTTGCCGAGGTCGCCGCCGCCGCGAATGTGCGCCTGAGCGTAAATCACGCCGCGATCGAGCAGGCTCAGCCGGCCAGAGGAAAAGCCCACATCATTCGGATAGCCGTATGAACCGTAGGCCTCCAGCAGCAAGGGTCTGGATCCGTCGTGCTTCAAATCTTTCTTGTAAACAATCGAAACCGGCACTCTGGCGCCATCGGAAGCCGTCGCATAAGTACGCTCGGACTTGTACAGGCTGGCGTCGTAACCGCCCAGCACCGGCTGCTGTTTCATCAATTCGCGCTTTCGCGTCTTTACATCGTAATCGTAGACCGAGTTGGGGGTAACAAACGATTCGTAGCTGAAGCGGTAGGTGGCCGTGTCGAATTCGGCATTTTGCTGCGGCCCAGCGACATAAACCGGTTCCGGGAATTCGATGTAATGCGACTTGCCCGACTTCAGATCGTGAACGTTCATCTTCGGCAAGCCGTTCTCGCGCTCGACCGCAATGAAGTGCGTGGCGAAGCAGTCCACGTCTTCCAGCATGACGTCTTTGCGATGCGCGATGACTTCTTTCCAGTTCTCTTTGGCCGTCGCATTTAGCGGCGTTGTGACAAGGCGGAAGTTCTTGCCTTGGTCATTGGTGCGCACGTAGAACTTGTCGCCAAGATGATCCACGTAATACTCGTGATTTTCCTTGCGTGGCAGGAAGAGCTTTAATTCGCCGACGGGTTGATCAGCAGAAACGTAGCGGCATTCGCTGGTGGTTGAACTGGCGATGATCAGCATTACATAACCTTTGCTGCGCGTCTTGCCGCCATAGACGCGATACAGTTCGTCCTTCTCTTCATAAAGCAGATCGCTTTTATCGCTGCCCAGCTTGGTGCGGAAGAATTTGTGCGAACGTTTGGTCGTTGCCTCTTCTTGCGTGTAGAAAATCGTCTGGTTGTCATTGGCCCAGGCGACCGAAGTCACGCGCTCGGCCAGATTCTCAGTAATTTTGCCTGTGCGCAGGTCTTTGACGTGAAGTTTGTATTGGCGGTAGCCAACCACGTCGGTCGAAAAAGCCAGCA